>CAYYLW010000012.1:0-32780 GCA_964472465.1 uncultured Oscillospiraceae bacterium
ATATGGTGGGCTCCCCCTTCCAAAAATCTGTTGAGTGGATGAAGAAGGAAATTGAAACGAAATCTGGCGGGCGGATTGCCGTAGAAATATACCCGGCCCAACAGCTGGGTAGCGCCCGTGAGATGATTGAAGGGATGCAGATGGGGACCATTGAAGCGGTTTTGGTGCCCACGGCCAAATTTGGTGGCTTTGACCAGAAGCTGAATATCTGTGATATGCCTTACCTGTTCCCGAACGACGAAGCCCTGTGGGAGATGCTGGAAGGCGAAGTGGGCGAAATGGCCAAAGCGGGCCTGCCGGATATTGGCATCTATGGCGTGCAGTACTTTGCGGAAGGCTGGCACTATATTACCTCCAACACTCCTATCAAAAGCCCAGCCGACATGAAGGGCCTAAAAATGCGTACCATGGAAGCGCCCATCATCATGGACACCTTCTCCGCCTGGGGCGCAAACCCGGTGCCCATCGATTTTTCCGAGGTGTACAACTCCCTGCAACAAAAAGTGGTGGACGGGCATGAAAACCCCATCATCTCCATCCACGACATGAAGTTCTACGAAGTACAGAAATATATGACCCAGCTCAAGCACGGCTACCTGTCCTACTTCCTCAGCTATAGCAAAATGTGGTACGACGGCCTGCCCGAAGACTTGCAGGACATTGTGTGGCAAGCTGGGCTGGACACCGCCCAATACCATAAAGGGTTGATGGACGACACCAATGAGCAATATATGAAGAATATTGTGGATTTTGGCAATACGGAAATCGTGGAACTATCGGACGAAGAGATTGCCCCCTTCCGCGAGGCGGTGCAGCCCCTGTATGACAAATACCGCGAGATGTTTGGCAGCGAATTGCTGGATAAAGCGCTGGCAGTGGCCGAAAAATATCAGTAACCACGCCGCTATACCCACAGCATAACATGTGTAAGCCCCTGTAAATGGGAAAGCTGTATCTTTTTTGAATGGAATTCAAAAAAAGTGTGCATCCGTACCATTTATGGGGGATTTTTCACGGCAAGGAGAGGATTTCACTGTGTGGAACAAAATAGAGAAGGTTTTGGCGGGATTTGAAGGATACCTGACGGGTACCCTCATGCTGGCCTCTACGCTGGTATTGTTTGTCAATGTATTTTTGCGGTATGTATTTCACAGTTCCACCACCTGGGCGGAGGAAGCCATCCGCTATGCCATCATTTGGGTTACGTTTATTGGCAGTGCCATCTGTGCCAGAAAAGGCTCCCATGTGGGCATTGATCTGTTTGCCCAGGCCATGCCGCCGGTGGGCAAGAAAATTGTGCTGGCGGCCGGGCAGTTTATCTCGGCCATTATGATGGCTTTTTGTGTGGTGTACGGCTGGCAGATGTTTATGCTGATGCTCTCCACCGGGCAGAAAAGCCCTGCCATGATGATGCCAATGGCCATTGTGTATTTCTCCATGCCGCTGGGCTTTGCGCTTACCACCATACAATTTTTTATAGCAGGCATACGCGACCTTACGGCAAAACCACAGGAAAAACCGGCCGATGAGCCGATAGACCTGTCCAGACTGAATTAGAGAGGGCGGTGAATTTAGAATGATTGTAACCCTATTTGTTCTGCTGTTTCTACTTTTGCTGCTGTCGGTACCGGTGTTCGTCGCCCTCAGTTTCTCTTCGCTGCTCTCCTTCAGTTTCTTCTCAGACATGAACCTGATGGTGATTGTGCAGCGGATGCTGGGTGGTATTGATAAGTTTTCCCTCATGTCGGTGCCTTTCTTCATTTTAGGCGCCAATGTGATGAAAAACGGCGGTATTGCCACCCGCATCCTCAAGTGGGCCCAGGTGTTTGTGGGCCACCTAAAAGGCGGCCTTGCCATCACCACAGAGGTGGCCTGTATGTTCTTTGGTGCGGTATCGGGTTCCTCCCCAGCCACGGTGGTGGCCATAGGTGGCCTCATGTACCCGGCCATGAAGGAAAACAAATATGATAACGGCTTTGCCACGGGCCTCATCACGTCCTCTGGTTCGGTGGCCTTGCTGATTCCGCCCAGCATCAGCGCCATTATCTACGGCGCAGTAACGGGTGCCTCGGTGGGTGCCTTGTTCATGGCGGGCGTGGGAGCCGGGCTGATGTATGGTGTGGCATATCTCATCTACTCCGCCTGGTACGCGCATAAGCATAAGATTCAGCAGGACCGGAAAACTACCTGGAAAGAGCGTGGAAAGGCCACAAAGGACGCCGCTTGGGCGCTGGGTATTCCCATCATCATCATGGGTGGTATCTATGCGGGTATTTTTACCCCCACAGAGGCTTCGGGCGTTTCTGCCGTATACGCCATCATCATTTCGATGTTTGTGTATCGGGAGATGGATTGGAAGGGCCTGGTAAAAACCTGTATCGATTCGGCCGAGACCACCGCCCAGGTGATGATGCTTTTGGCGGCTGCCTCCGTGTTTGGCTGGATATTGACAGTGGGGCAGGTGCCGCAGGGCCTAAGCAACATGCTGGTGAACGCCAATGTAAACAGCATCATGTTCCTGCTGCTTACCAACGTGATTCTGCTGGTGGCGGGTATGTTTATAGATGGTTCCTCCGCCATTGTAATCATGGCGCCGCTGCTATACCCCCTGGCCGTGGGCCTGGGTATCAATCCCATCCACTATGGCGTCATCATGGTGGCCAATGCCGCCATTGGCATGTTCACACCGCCCTTCGGGCTCAACCTGTTTGTGGCGCAGCCTATCACGGGCAACAATATGATCACCATCATCAAAGGGGTTATCCCCTTTGTGATTATCAGCATCCTGGCGTTGCTGGTTATCACATACTGGCCTGCGCTATCGCTGTTCCTGCCGCGGCTGGTGTACGGTGCTATGGTGTAAGCGTAGCCGGATAGTGGCCGAAACAGATAGGGCTATGGAAAGCGGAAACCCCGTTTTCCATAGCCTTTTTCCAAAAAGAGGGGGGCCTGGATGAAAAAAGGAGATATCTTCATTTTGTTGGCGGGGGCGCTGTGGGGGCTTACCGGGCTGATGTTCCAGTTGCTGGCCCAGGGGGGCATCAGCCGGATGGGCGCGGTGGCGGTGCGGCTGGGGCTGGCGGCGCTGGGAATGCTGGCGGTGTGCCTGTGGCGCGAAAAACGCTTTCCCCGCATGGCCCTACGGGATTTGCCCTATTGCGCGGGCGCGGGTATTCTGGGGTTTGCCATGTTCAATTTCAGCTATTTCACCACCATTTCCCTCACCTCGCTTTCGGTGGCGGCGGCTTTTCTTTACACCTCCCCGGCCTTTGTTATTGTACTCTCCCGCTTTTTGTACAAGGAGCCAATCACCAAAGCGAAAGTGCTGGCCCTAGTGGCCACGGTGGGGGGCAGCGCCTTGGCAACCGGCGCGGTGGCCACGGTGGACAACATAGGCTGGGCGGGGCTGGCAATGGGCCTGGTAACGGGGTTTGGCTATGCGCTGTACAACCTGTTTAGCAAGGCGGTGCTCGCGCGCAACTCGCCCGAAACCGTCACCTTTTATACCCTGCTGTTCGGGGCGCTGGCCACTTGGATACTGGAACCACCCGCCAGCTTCCTACCACACATCAACACGCCTTTTTTGGTGCTGGCAGCGCTGGCGGTAAGCCTGCTGTGCTGCATGCTGCCCTCCCTGCTGTTCTCCAAAGGCCTGTCGCTCTCCACCCCGGGGCGCGCTTCCATTTTGGTGGCTTCGGAACTGGTGGTGGCGTCGGTGATTGGGTTTGTGCAGGGCGACCCGCTGGGCCCCGGGCAACTGCTGGGCTTGGGGTTATTGCTGCTGGCCATTGCAGTGGTGCAGCGGAAGCCGAAAAAAGAAGGGGAAACCGAAGCGGATACGGGCTAAAAAGCGGCTTTTTAGGGAAAAAGGTGTACATGATAGCGGTTTCCCCGGGGAACTTCCCTGGATGCACCGTACCAGTTGCCTCTGGTAGCCGGGCTTATTGGGCCTGGCAAAAACGCACAAAAATTCTTGTGTGTTTTTTACAAAACACAGGAAAGGGCTTGTGCAAGTGGCAAAAACATGTATACTAATACCAGTGCAACCGATTGCGCAAATTGTACCGGAGGCTTCCTGATGACGAAAAAAGCGGACCTCAATGAGGTGGCCGAAAAATCTGGATTTTCAAAATCAACAGTATCCCGCGCTTTGCGTAATTCCAGCCGGATATCAGACGCCACCCGCCAGAAGGTGTTGGCCGTGGCGCGTGAACTGAATTACCAGCCCAACCCGGTGGCCCGCGCGCTGAACTACAAAGAGATCAGCGTGATTATGATTGTGGTGCCAGATTGCAGTACCCCGTACCAGGCGGAGGTGATTGAAGGCTGCCGGGAGGCGCTGTACCGCAAAGGCTACAACACCCTGGTGATGGACAATAGCCTGTTTAACCAGCGTGCCACCGGTTACCTGGAGGTGGTGAAGAGCCAGGTGTGCAACGGCGCCATCTTCTTTTTTGAAAACAATGACGAAACCATGGAGAAAATATCGGTGTTGCAGCCAGTGGTCTCCTTCGAGTATTCCTCTCAGGCGCCATCGGTATGCTCTTTGGTAAGCAATAGCTCCCGCGCCATGCAGCTTGCCCTGGAACACCTAAAAGCGCACGGGCACCGGCGGGTTGGCCTGGTGCATGGCCGCCCCCAAGAGCCTTACACCCGACGGTTCCGCGAGGCATATGCCACGCACTGCCGGGTTTTGGGCCTGGAATACAACTCCCTCTACCTGCAGGGGGATAACTGGGGCCGGGAAAACGGCTATACCGCTACCCTGTCTTTGCTGAATTTGGCCAGCCCCCCCAGCGCCATTTTGTATATGGAGGCTTTTTCGGCCCAAGGGGGGATGATGGCGGCCTATGATTTGGGCTACCGTGTGCCGGATGACCTCAGCGTGATGACCATGGATGGCGCGGCGGCCAACCGTTACTATCTGCCGGGCATTGCCACGGTGGACTATGTGCCATCGGAAATGGGAAAAATGCTGGCGGAGATGATGTACAACCAAATTTCCGGCCATGCGGCCGAAATGCAGGACAGAGAGGTTCAGCCAAGAGGTGTGCGCACAGGAGGGTCGGTGGGTTATGCCAAAACATAAGGAGCCGGGCAGATATATCGGGAAGAGTATTCCCCGGCTGGACGGACAGGAAATTGTGGTGGGCAGCGCTTTGTATGCCGCCGATCATCTGCCGATGGGCCGGGTATATGCTGTAACAGTATATAGTGGCCAGGTGGCGGCCACCATCCAAAAAGTGGATGTGGAAAAAGCAAAAACCGCACCGGGTGTGCTGTGTGTACTAACGGCGGGGGACCTGCCGGCCAAGAAGGACTGGCAGAACCAGCAGGTTCTGGCGCAAGACCGGGTGCGGTACGAAGGGGACGCCGTGGCGCTGATAGCCGCCCAAAGCCTGCGTGAAGCCCAGCAGGCCGCCCAATTGGTGGGGGTGGTTTGCCAGCCCCTGCCCCAGATACAAAACCTGGCCCAGGCCCAGGCGGGCGCCGAAACCTTTTTCGAGAACGCACCGGATAACCGCATTCCCCATAGCCACTGGCAGGTGCGCAAGCGTGGCGGCGGGGAAGGTAAGGCGGCCATCCGGCTGCAAGAAAGCTATACCACCGGCTACGTGGAGCATATGTATATCGAGCCGGAAGCCGTGCTGGTGGTGCCGGAAAAAGGGGGCTTGGCCGTGTATGCGGCGGTGCAAAGCCCCTTCATGGCACAGGACGCCGTATCCAGTGCAACCGGTCTCGCGATGAACCGCATCCGCATCTGCCAGGGCTATGTGGGGGGGTCTTTTGGCGGGAAGAACGAGGGGGTGGCCATGCTGGCGGCCAGGGCGGCCGTGCTGGCCCTGGCGCTGGGCCGCCCGGTGGCCATGAAATGGAACCGCTGGGAGTCGATGATAGGTTCGGCCAAGCGGCACCCCATGCAACTGGATTACCAGGTGCAGGCCACAGAAGAGGGCCGCTTGCTCTCGGTAAAGGCGGATATCAAAAGCGAGGGCGGGGCCTATGCGGCGATGACCCCCTATGTGAATTGGCGGGGGGTGGTGCACGCCTGCGGCTGCTATCAGGTGGAAAATGCCGAGGTGGACATCTGCGGATATTACACCAATAGGGCGATGAGTGGCGCATTCCGTGGTTTCAGCTCCCCACAAATCATCTTTGCGCAGGAATCTTTGATGGATGAACTGGCCCGCTGCGCCGGGATAAGCCCGCTGGAATTACGCAAGCGGAATGCTTTGTGCCAGGGCGATACCACCGCCACCGGGCAGGTGTTGCAAGGGCCGATGGTGCTGCGGGAAATGCTGGCACATGCGGGCGAAAAAACGGGGTTTGAGGAAAAATATGCAGCCTATCAAAACCAGCCGGGCGCGCGCTACCGCAAGGGGATAGGCCTGGCGATATCCTACCGGGGCTGCGGGTACGGCGCCGAAACAGCCGATGCAACCGGTGCCTTTTTGATGATTCACAAAGATGGCAGCGTGACGGTGCGCAGCGGCCTGGTGGATATAGGGCAGGGGCTGAACACGGTGTTTTGCCAGATAGCGGCCGAGACACTGGGGGTGAGGATACAGGATGTGCGCTATGAGAACATCGACACCATTGTGCTGCCGGACGGGAATTTTACCTCTGCCTCCCGGGGTACCTTCCGGGGTGGGAAAGCGGTGCAAGCGGCGGCCGAAATTCTGCGCACCCGCCTGCTACAGTATGCCCAGCAGAAGCTAAACTCACCGCCGGGCAGCCTGCGCCTGGAAGAGGGGCAGGTGTATGGTGCGGCGGGGCAGGCCGAGATGAGCCTTGGAGAACTGGCCACCAGTGGTTACTACGATGGGGTGGACCTGGGCTGCTGGTACTGGTTGCCGGGCGAGGGCGTTTCCTGGAACCACGACACCGGAACCGGAGACGCGTACTTGACCTACACCTGTTCGGTGGTGGTAACAGAGCTGGTGGTGGATACAAAGCTGGGCCAAACAGAACTAGAGCGTGTGTATGCCTGCCATGATTCGGGGCGGATACTCAACCCGGCCCTGGCGAAAAGCCAGGTGACGGGGGGGATTTCGATGGGCCTGGGCATGGCGCTTACCGAGCAGCTTGTCTACCGCGAAGGGCGGACACAAAACGCCTCTTTCCATGACTATATCCTGCCCACCACCCTGGATATGCCAAAGCTGGAGGTGGAGTTTTGGGAGACAGAGGACGAGAACGGGCCCTTCCACGCGAAAAGCCTTGGGGAATCCAGCAGCGAGGCCGTGGCGGCCTCGGTGGCAAACGCGCTGGCCAATGCCGTGGGAATCCGGTTTCGTGCCCTTCCCATCACGCCGCAGGATATTCTGCAAGCCCTAGAGGAAACCCACTAGGCGAAAGAAATGGAGGCCTTCCCTATGAGCGATGTGGTACTAGAGACCCGCGACATTTGCAAGACTTTCCCAGGCGTACGCGCCAACCACAACATCAACTTGCAGCTACGCCGGGGGGAAGTGTTGGCCCTGCTGGGGGAAAATGGCGCGGGTAAATCCACCCTGATGAATATCCTGTACGGTTTTTACACACCGGATTCAGGCCAAATTCTGGTGAACGGGAACGAGGTGGTGTTTCAAAACCCGAAGGAGGCCATCCGCTGCGGAATTGGGATGGTGCACCAGCATTTCATGCTCATCCCGGTGTTTTCGGTGCTGGAAAACATAGTGCTGGGGCTGGATTTGGGCAAAGGCGTCATGCTGAACAGCGGCAAATACAGGAAGGAAATTTTGGCGCTATCAGAGACCTATGGCATTCCGGTGCAGTTGGATGCCAAGGTGGCCGAACTTTCCATAGGCGAACAGCAGCGGGTGGAGATTGTAAAAACGCTGTTCCGCCAAGCGGAGATTCTGATTTTGGACGAACCCACCGCCGTGCTGACTCCGCAGGAATCGGAGGATTTGTTCAAGGTGCTGGAATGCTTTAAAAAAGCGGGGAAATCCATTCTCTTTATCTCCCACAAAATGGATGAACTGATGAGCTTTAGCGACAGGATTGCCGTGCTGCGCGACGGGGAGATGGTGGGGGAGTTCGTCACCCGGGAAACGGATATCAACCAGTTGGCCCAGTGCATGGTGGGCCGCGAGGTGGAGTTTGTAAAAAACCGCAACACCGCCCCGCCCAAGGCGCCGCAGGTGGTGGTGAAAAACCTTTGCGCGCAAGACCGCCGCGGGGTGCAGGTGCTAAAAGGCATTGAATTTGAGATAGGTGAGGGCGAAATTTTGGGCCTGGCGGGGATAGACGGCAACGGCCAGGCAGAACTGGCCGAAACCTTGATGGGGCTGAGGAAGGCAGAACAGGGGGAAATATTCTTCCGGGGGGAAGACCTGGCGGGATGTGAAACACGGGAACTGTTCAACAAAGGCTTCGGCCATATCCCGGCCGATAGAAAACGCCAGGGGCTGGTGCTGGAATACACGGTGGCGGATAACCTGGTGCTGGAGGATATTGCCAGCCCCCGCTTTTCGGCCAAAGGTTTCTTGCGGCATAAGGAGATACTCTCCCACGCAAAACAGGCCATACAGGAGTATAACATTCGCCCGCCTTACCCCGAAAACCGGGCGATGGGCCTTTCGGGCGGGAACCAGCAAAAGGTGATTGCCGCCAGAGAATTTGAAAAGAAGCCCCGTTTTCTCATTGCGGTAAACCCCATCCGCGGCATCGATATCAGCGCCACGGAGTTCATCCACAAAAAGTTGTTGGCCCAAAAGCAGGAGGGGGCCAGTATCCTGCTCATTTCCACCGATTTGGAAGAAATTTTTAACCTTTCGGATAGGATTGCCGTCATCTGCCATGGCAAAATTGTGGGGGTGGTGAAACCCAGTGAGGCAACGGCAGAGCAGGTGGGGCTGATGATGACGGGATGCGAAATGCAAAGGGGGGATTTGGCATGCGCAAGATAAAGCTCATCCGTGTACTGATGCCGCTGGCCGCCGTGGTGCTGGCCCTGCTGGTGGGGGCGGTGCTGATAGCCATGGTGGGGGTGAACCCCCTCAAGGCATACGGCATTTTGTTCAGCGGGGCTTTTGGAGATTTGCGCAGCATCACCGACAGTATGGTGAAGGCCATTCCCCTGGTGTTTACCGGCTTGGCTTTCGCTTTTGCCGCCAAGTGCAATGTGTATAACATTGGCGCAGAAGGGCAACTGTATGTGGGGGCGTTGGCCGCCATGGCGGCGGGTATTTATCTGCCGGCCATGCCGCCGGTGCTGCATGTGGTGGTAAGCCTTTTGTGTGGCGCGCTGGCGGGCGGCATCTGGGCCGGGATTGCCGCCGCCCTCAAAGTGAGGCTGGGCATCAATGAGGTTATCAACACCATCATGCTCAATTATATTGGGAAACTGTTTGTAAGCTTTATGGTGTATGGGCCCATGATTGAAGGCGCGGGAAAATCCCCCCAAACCCTTCCGGTGCAAGAATCGGCCGAGTTGCCCGCACTGTTCCGGGGCACCAAGCTACACACCGGCATCTTCCTGGCGGTACTGGCCAGCGTGGCTGTTTACCTCATCTTCAAACACACCACCTTTGGCTACCATATCAAGGCCGTGGGCTTCAACAAAGAGGCCTCCCGCTTTGCGGGCATCAAGGTGAACCGGTACATTTTTTTGGCGCTGTTCATCAGCGGTGTGCTGGCCGGGCTGGCTGGCTCGGTGGAGATGCTGGGGGTAAACAAACGTCTGATTGTGGGTTTTTCGCCAAACTATGGCTCGGATGGCATTGTGGTGTCACTGCTGGGGCAGTCCCACCCATTTGGCATACTGCTGGCCAGCTTTTTGATGGGGGCGCTGCGTGTGGGTGCCAACTCCATGCAGCGTGCGGCGTTTGTGCCGGCCCAGGTCATCTCCATCATCCAAGGCATTGTGGTGCTATTTGTTATTGCCAGTGGCGCCTTTGTGCATGTGTGGGAGATGCGTGCCCAGAAGAAGGAGGTGAAGGCGCTTGCTTAACTTCATCACAGACCTTTTCTACTCCACCCTGCGGGTTTCCACACCGCTTATCTTTGCGGCTTTGGGTGGCCTGTTATGCGAACGGGCGGGCGTTATCAACATTGCGCTGGAGGGGCACATGCTGGTGGGGGCCTTCACGGGTATGTATGTGTCGTTCGTTTCCGGCTCCCCCTGGCTGGGGGCGCTGGTGGGCGGGGTATCGGGCGTGGCGCTGGCCTACATCATGGGGTACATGTGCGTCAGCCTCAAAAGCAACCAGATTGTGGTGGGCACGGCCATCAACATTGTGGCGGTGGGCCTCACCAGTTTTTTGCTCAAGATGTTCAATGTGAACTCCGGCTCGGAGATTGTGGTGTCGGTGCCCAGCTTTTCCGAGGTGAACGTCCCCGGCCTTTCGGAGATTCCCTATCTGGGCAAGATGCTGTTTTCCTATAAACCGCTCACCTATGTGTCCTTTCTGGTGGCGGCGCTGGTGGGCATCTACCTGATGAAGACCAAGATTGGCCTTGTACACCGGGCGGTGGGCGAAAACCCCCAAGCGGCCGATACCTTGGGCATCAGTGTGAAAAAGGTGCGGTTTTTAGCCATACTGGCCTGTGGATTTTTATGTGGGGTGGCCGGGGCCTACCTGTCCACCTCACAGCTTAACCAATTTCAGGACGAGATGGTATCCGGCAAGGGCTTCATCGCGTATGCGGCCATCATTTTTGGCAAATGGTCACCACGGGGCGTGGTGCTGGCGGCCCTGGCCTTTGGCGCGGCGGATGCACTGCAAATGCGCATTCAAGCCACCGATTTAAATATCTCTTACCACCTGCTACAAATGCTGCCTTATGTGCTTACGATGATTGCCCTGGCCGGTGTGATTGGAAAAAGCGAAGGGCCTGCCGCCAGCGGGATTCCCTACGTGAAAGAGGAGGGATAGAGAGAGTTTGATGTACCGTTTACGTGAAACCACCACTGAATGAGGGAGGACCTAAATGATGAAAAAGCGACTATCACTTTGCCTGGCCATGCTTCTAACCCTGCTGTTTGCCGCTTGCACAGGTGGCGCTGGCAACACGGCTGCTTCGGGTGGCGCTTCCACTGGCACCGCCGCTTCGGGCGGTGGGCAAGAGGGAAAAGTATGGCGGTTTGCCATTGTGTTCAACGGGCCGGTAAACGATGGCGGCTGGAACCAAAACGCCTGGAAGGGCCTTGAGAATATAAAAGAAAAATATGGCGATTCTGTGGAAATTACCTATGCCGAAAAGGTGGACCAGGCCGACTATGAAGACACCTTCTATGGCTATGCCAAAGACGGGTATGACATGGTGTTTGCCAATGGGTTTGAGTTCAGCGAAGCGGCCCTGCGTGTGGCAGATGAATTCCCAGAGGTCTTTTTTGGCATCATCAATGGCCTGGAATACCGCGATAACGTGTGCGGTTTAGAATTTGACAACGTGGAGCTGGGCTATATTTGCGGGCTGGCGGCCGGTGCGCAATCGGCTGAAATGAGCGGGAAGATAGCCTTTATTGGCACAGAGGCCATTCCCTCCTTCCGCAATTTCTATGCAGGGTTTGTGTTTGGTGCCCAGCAGATGAACCCCAGCGCCGAGTGTAAGGATTTTTACACGGGGGATTGGTCGGACGTGACCAAAGCCACCGAGATGGCCAATGCCGCCATCGGTTCGGGGTATGATATACTGGTGCCTTGGGCGGGCGCCATCAACCATGCGGTGTATAAGGTGTGCGAAGACGAGGGCGTGATGTTTGTGCAAACCAGCATGCAGATGGAGCCGGATAAGTTTCGTGACAGCATCATCATCAACACCGACCAAAGCAATGCCGCGCTGATTTCCGCGGGCGCCGAGGCCTGCATGAACGGGGAATTCCCGGCGAATGGAAGCATTACCGGAAACCTGGACAATGGCATCAATATCATCAACCGCTGGGGCGAAACCACAAGCGAGGATGTGAAAAGCAAAGTGGATGCCGCCTATGAAGAACTGAGGGCCGGAAACGTGACCTTGCCTGAAAAAGTAACCGAGTAAGCACGGTTTTTTTGCGCCGGCTGGCACTCTGTGGTTACACAAAGGCCAGCCGGCTGTATTTTGTAAATAAAGCCGTGCCCGCCCTATGTTGGTGTGTGCAGCAAACGGCTGAATCAGCCAGCCTTGCGGGGGCAGAATAGGAGAATGGGATGGGGTTTGTTAAAACTGTATATAGCAGGCAAGAGGCGCTGGACTGCCTGGGGCAAAATTCCTATATACCGCTGGCGGCAGGCACGGATATTTTCCCGGCACTGCACCAAAACCCAGCCAGCTACCCGTATCTGCTGGATATTTCCGCCGTGCCGCAGTGGCAGGGCTGGCACCGGGAAGAGGGCCTGCGCCTGGGGGCACTGTGCACCATGCGGGAACTGGAAAGCCTGGCGTTTGAGGGGGCAAAGGCCCTGGTACAGGCGGCTGGGCAGATGGGAAGCCCCCAGATACGAAACCGCGCCACGGTGGGGGGGAACCTGCAAACGGCCTCCCCGGCGGGAGATATGGCGGTGGCCCTGCTGGGGCTGGACGCCCAGCTATGGCTGGCGGAGGCGCAGGGCAGCCGCAAGCTTCTCCTGGCAGAGTTTTTTACCGGGGTGCGTGAAACGGTGAAAAAGCCCACCGAACTCATTGAATACATCGGCCTACAGCCCAAGTGGAAATATAGCCGTTTTTATAAGCTGGGCCAGCGCAACGCCTTAGCCATAGCCACGGCCAGTTTAGCTTTTGCCTGGGATGGCCGGGCCTTCCGCGTGGCGCTGGGTTCGGTAAACAAAACCCCGGCCCTGGCAACAAAGGCCATGCAGGTGTTGGGCAGCGGACCGCTGAATGAAGAACGGATACGGCAGGCAAAAGCGGCACTGCAAGAGGATATCTCCCCCATCAGTGACGTGCGGGCCACGGCAGAGTACCGCCGCCGGGCCGCCGCGCAGTTGCTGGAAGATGCCTTGGCCGACTTTATACGGGAGGTTGCACCATGAGGGTATTACGCTTTATACTGAATGCAAGCGAAGTGAGCCTTGCGGTGCAGGAGGATAGCACCCTGCTGGCCGTTTTGCGGGAGGCGCTGAACCTCACGGGGGCCAAGGAGGGCTGCGGCGAAGGAGACTGTGGCGCCTGCACGGTGCTGCTGGAGGGAAAAGCGGTAAACTCCTGCATTTTTCCGGCTATCCAGGCGGAGGGCAAGCGGGTACTCACGGTGGAAGGGCTTGCGAAAAATGGTGAACTCTCCGCTTTGCAGCGCTTGTTTTTAGAGCATGGGGCGGTGCAATGTGGGTTTTGCTCCTCCGGCATGATTTTATCGGCCCATGCGCTGCTGCTAGAAAACCCAAAGCCCACCCGGGCGGAGGTGAAACGGGCGCTTTCCGGCAATTTGTGCCGCTGCACCGGCTATGAGCCTATTTTGGAGGCGGTGCTGGCGGCGTCGGCTTATTACCCCGAGGAGGGAAAACGATGAAGCTTTATCATGGGTGTACGGTTATCACAATGGATGCGGACCGCCGAGTACTGCCCGAGGGGGCTGTTTTGGTCAAGGGGGACCGCATTGCAGAGGTGGGGCCTGCCCACGAATTGGCAGCCCGGTACCCGGAGGCCCAGCAACAGTCTTGCCCAGGGCAGGTGCTGCTGCCGGGGCTTATCAATACCCATGTGCACACGGCCCAGTGCCTGGCGCGTGGCTTTGCCGACGATATGGAGATTATGCCCTGGCTGCAAACACGGGTGTGGCCTTTGATTGGCAACTATACCGAGCAGCAGTTCTTGGCCAGCGCCCGTTTGAATATAGCGGAAATGCTGCTGGCGGGCACCACCACTTTTGTGGACCCCATGTTTGCGGGGCGCTACGGCATGGCTGGGATGGTGCAGGCCATAGAAGAGAGTGGGATACGTGGCTGCATCGGCAAAATTGTGATGGAGCCGCTGGCTGGTTCCAGTTTGCACCCGGGCCTTGTGGAAACCTGGGAGGCATCTTTTGGCGGGGCCCTGCAAGCACACCAACAATGGCAGGGCGCCGCAGGCGGCAGGGTGGAGATATGGCTGGCGCCGCGCTGGACGGCCATGTTCAACCAGCGGCTGCTGGATGAAGTGCGCCGCTATATGGATGCCTATGGTATGCGCATGACCATCCACTATGCCGAAAGCCCCGAGGACGTGGCGGATATTGCGGGGGCCACGGGATGCTCCCCGGCGGAGTTTTTGGTGCAAAAGGGCCTGGCCCGCCCCGAAACCCTGCTGGTGCATTGCACCTATCTGCCCAGGGCGGATGACGCCATTTTGGCCAGGCAGGCGGTGTCGGTGGCCTATTGCCCAAACTCCACCATCAAAACGGGGATGGGCCTTTGCCGCGCCTATGAATTGCATCAGGCGGGGGTGAACGTGAGCATGGGAACCGATGCCGCCGCCTGCAATAACAACAACGACCTTTTTATGGAAATGCGTTTTGGCTCTATGATACAAAAGCATGTATACCAAAACGCCACGCTGTTTCCGGCGCAGGAGATGCTAGAATTGGCCACCATTCACGGGGCCAAGGCCATTGGAAAAGAGCAGGAGCTGGGCTCCATTGAAGTGGGGAAAGAGGCAGATTTCGTTTTGGTAGATACACGCAAGCCCCGCCTTTTGCCCATGCCCAGCCCGGTGTCCAGCATGGTGTTTGCGGCCACCGGGGCCGATGTATCGGCGGTGGTGATTGCGGGAAAAACCATTGTGGAGAATGGCCGCCTGCTCACCATGGACACCGCACAAGTGATGCGTGACGCCGAAACGGCACTGGCGCAGCTACGCCCAGACAAAAAAGAAGGATAGGGGCTTCACATAATGGGGGCCAGTACCACAAATATAAACCGCCTAGAATGGAAAAATTCTAGGCGGTTTATATTTGTGGTGGGTAGGTTTATCTTCTGTCAAATCAGGTGCCCTCTTGCCCCTCTTGCGTGGTTTGGGCCGCGCCGGGGCGGGGGGGGGGAAGCGCGCCGCACAGCAGCAGCTCGGCCGTGGTGCCCGCGCCGGGGGCGCTGCGGAGCACCAGCTTGGAGTCTCCCCCAAAGTACAACTGGATGCGCCTTTCTACATTGCGCAGCCCCACCCCGCTGCCACCGATGGCACCGGCTTCGGGCGGGTTTTCGCTAAAGCCCACACCGTCGTCTTGCACCCGCAGCAACAGTGCTTCACCGCAGCGCTTTGCCTCGATGCAGATATGGCCGGGCCCCTCTTTGGGTTTGATGCCGTGGTAGAGGGCGTTTTCCACCAGTGGTTGCAGGATAATCTTGGGCAACAGGCAGTCCCCCAAACCTTCTTCCACGGTGAAGGAATCGCTCAGTTTATCTCCATAGCGCTCTTTTTGAATGAACAGGTATTGCCGTACATGCTCCAGTTCCTCGTCCAGGCTGACCACCGCCCGCCCGCCGCTGAGCGAAAGGCGGAAAAAGGCCGCCAGGGATTTGGTGAGCGCAATGATCTTATCGTTGTCGCGGAACTCGGCCAGCCAGACGATGGTGTCCAGGGTGTTGTACAGAAAATGGGGGTTGATCTGGCTGCTCAGCGCGTCCATTTCGCGCTGGCGCAGCTCGGTTTGTTTCTGCTCCAGTTGCTGCATCAACAGGCGAATTTTGCCAATCATCCGGTTGTAGCTTTCGGTCAGCATCTGCGTCTCCGATACCTCGCCCGCAAGCAGAGAAAGTTCCTGTAGGCTTTCGATATCCTCCATGCTGTGGGCCAGGCGGGCCAGCGGGGTGCTAAGCTTTTTGGAGAACACCAGCGTGATGACCAGCAGCGCCAAAAATAGCAGCATCCCGGTAAGCGCCACCAAATTGAGCAACTGCCCCTGTAGCGTTTTCAAGCTGTCCAGCGAGGCGATGCCCACCATGGTCCAGCCGGTTCCCGCAATGGCGGCGCTGTGGGTGAGGGTGTTGCTGGCTTTGTCATAACCAAAGAAGGAGGGCACGGTATAGGCTTCGCCGCTGCCGGTGGCCATGCAGGCGGTATCGGTGTGGAACACCAGCCCCCCGGTCTCATCCACCACAAACACGCTGCCGCTGCCGCCCAAGTTCATGTCCCCAAAGGTATGCTTAAACAGGCAGTAGTCTAAATTGGCCACCAGCAGCCCCTCCCCGCTGGCAAGGGGTACGCTAAGGGTGATGACCCAAGGGTCGCTATGGGGGTAGCCCTCCCCCTGCATGGCGCTAAACTGGGGCTGGGCGGCGTTTTTCCTTTCCAGAAGGCCTTGGGTTAGCCCCGGGGAAAGCGCCGCCGCGCCGCTGCTGCTGTGCAGCCGGCCATCCGGCAGTAGGGCGTACACCCCAAACAGGTCCGGTACCGCACTGTGTAGCGTATCCAACTGCCGCAACAGGTCTTGGTTTTCCCCCGCCGTGGCAAACACCGGGTTTTGCCCCGCTACCTCCAGGGCAATTTGGGTATAGCGCAGCCGCTCGCCGATGCTTTGTGCGTCTTTTTCGATGCTCATACGGGTTTTTTCCACGGCTTCTTGCACAAAAATGTCCGAGACCACCGTGTAGACCACCGCCCCAAACAACAGCAGCAGGGTAAGGCCGGCGGCCAGATAAAAAAAAGCGATTTGAAACCCGAAACTGTTCAGCTTGCGCCTCCAGCTACCCGTTTTCATGGCTGCCTCCCTGCCTGCGAAATTCGGTGGTGGAAAGGCCAAACTTGCGCTTAAAACAGGCGCTGAAATAGTTGGCGTCCTCCATGCCGATGGCCTGGGCCACCTCATAGCCTTTCATCTGGGTGGATAGGAGCAGGATTTTCGCGCGTTCCAGCCGCATGTCCAGCAAGTAATCGCGGAAATTGGCCCCAAAGTTCTTTTTAAACAGGGTGCTGAGATAGGCCGCGTTGTAGCCCACCTTTTCGGCCAATTCCCCCAGGGAGAAGCCGGGGCGGGCAATGTTTTGCTCAATGGTCTCCAGCAACATTTTTTTCAGCGGCTCATCTTCCAGGGCGGCGGCCCGGCCCGCCAGCCGCCCGGCCGATAGGCGCAGGCTTTCCATACCCTGCGCCGCGCGGCGTTTTTCGCACAGCTTTAGCAGCAGTTCGGTCACATCGTCTTTGGAAACGGGTTTCAGTACATAGTCATCCACCCCGGCTTTCAGGGCGGCCAGCGCATAGTCGAAATAGTCGTACCCTGTTATCAGCGCAATGCTGAGCGTGGGGTCTATCCGCTTGGCTTCGCGCGCGAAGTCCAGCCCGTTCATCTTGGGCATGTTGATATCGGCGAACACGATGTGGATGTTCCCGCCTTTCACCAGTTCCAGGGCCTGCTGGCCGTTTTCGGCTTCAAACACCTCTTCAATGCCAAGCGCGGCAAAGTCCACCAGGGTTTTAATACCCCGGCGGACAATGTTTTCATCATCGGCAATCAGTAGGTTCACGCCATCCCCTCCTGTGTAGGTTGGCTAAGCGGTTATATAAGGCGCCAGATAGCCATAGCCTTGGGCGTTTAGGTCGGCGTAGGGCACAAAGCGGATGGAAGCGCTGTTGATGCAGTAGCGCAGCCCGCCCGCCTCCTTGGGCCCATCGGTGAACACATGGCCCAGGTGGATGTCACCCGCGCGGCTGCGCACCTCCACCCGCACCATGTTGTAGCTTTTGTCCTCGCGCTCTTGCAGCACCTCGGGGATGATGGGTTTGGTAAAGCTGGGCCAGCCGCAGCCGGAATCGTATTTGTCGTCTGAGGAGAACAGCGGCTCGCCGGTCACCACGTCCACATACAGGCCGGGGGCGTGGTTGTCGAAATATTCGTTCGAAAAAGCGTTCTCGGTTTTGTTTTCCTGGGTCACCTGGTACTGGATATCGGTGAGACGGGCGCGCAGTTCTGCCTGTGTGGGTACCGGGTAGCTCTGCTGGTTAATCAGGCTGGCCAGCGCTGTTTCCCGCGCCGCGTCCACATCAATGTGGCAGTAGCCGTTTGGGTTCTTTTGCAGGTAGTCCTGGTGGTATTCCTCGGCCAAGCTGAAGTTTTCCAGCGGCAACACCTCGGTGGCAAGGGGGGCGCTGTACTGCTTTTGCAGGGTTGCCAGCGCGGCGTCTATCACGGGGCGGTCTTTTTCGTCTGTGTAATATACCCCGCTGCGGTACTGGCTGCCACGGTCATTGCCCTGGCCGTCGGCGCGGGTGGGGTCGATGATGGCAAAAAAACTATCCAGCAGGGTGCTCAGAGGTACGGCGGCGTTGTCGTACACCACTTCCACTGTTTCGGCATGCCCGGTGGCGCCGGTGCACACCGCCTCATAGCTGGGGTTTTGGGTGTTGCCGTTCGCGTAGCCGCTTTTCACGTCAATCACGCCGGGAACACGGCTCATGGCTTCCTCCACCCCCCAAAAGCAGCCGCCCGCAAAATAGATGGTGCGGGGGTCCTGCGCGGTTTCTAAGCTAAGGACTGACGATGCTTTCTTCGCTTGCCCTTCTGCTGGGAGGGAAGCTTCTTCGCCCGCGAACACCGCCTGCACCTGCTCGGCGCTGGCGTGGCCCACCGAAAATTTTAGCAGAGAGCCGTCCTCCCCAATGTAGGCCGAGGAGGGGAAGGCGCGTACGCCAAACTCTTTCATGTAGCTCCCCCCCTCATCCAGCAGTACCGGGATGTTTGGGCAGTCTAGGCTATTATACCATGTTTTGAAGTCCTCGCTGCTTTTTTCGCCGTTGTAATCCGGCGCCACAACCGTAATCATGGTATAGTCTTTATCCTGCGCGGCCAGCTCGTCGGTTTCCTGTAGGGTGCTGAGACATACCGAGCACCAGGACGCCCAGAATTTGATGTAGAGTTTCTGGCCTGCATAATCGGCCAGTGTGTGCTGCTGGCCCTCAAAATCGGTAAACACGAAATTGGGGCTTTGGGTTTTGCTGTTCATGCCTTGCTCCTCTCCCGGGCTGGGGCGGCTGCACCCGGCCAGCGCCAAGGCCAGTGCCAGCACCAGCGCCAACAGGCCTGTGAATAGGGCGGTTTTTTTTCGCATGTGCTCCTCCTTGTCAAGGTGGGGCGGGGCCATCTGTTGGGGGAATAGAAGAAGGCGCGCCACACAGAACGTTTCTTTTGGGGTTTCTTTTGGAAAGAGGGATTTGGTTTGCGCAGCCACCGGCCACGCGGTTTAAAAGCCTCAGCCCACCCTGGCGGGCGGCGCCGCCTGGCTGCCACTGGCCGGGGTTATGGAACTTCCGGTAGGGGGAAGGGAGCTTGCGGTCTCTTCGGCCATCGAGTCGCCTTGTTCCTCAGCCATCATGCTGCTGCTCTGCGGCATTTCCGTGCTGCTTGCCGCTTCGGGCTCTGCGGCACTCTTTTCTTCCATTATCGCACTGCTTTTTGGCCCCATGGCTTCACTGGTGCCGGCGGTTTTGGCCGTGGCGCAACCCGCCAAAGCCAGCAACAACACAAACAGGGAGAGCAAAATTCCCATCTTTTTCATCTGAATCCTCTCTTTCTGTATCCCTTACGGCCTGCTGTGTACACGTGTTCGGTTTTGTTTTTTTGCATCAATGGCCAAAAGCGGGCACCGTTCTTCTGCCTAGCCCCCCGCCAAAACCACCAATTTGTTCAGGCTGCCGGTCATCAGCAGAATGCCCATGAGGATGATGATTACCCCGCTGGCTATTTTGATTTTGCCCATGTGTTTTTGAATGGCCTTCATCCTACCCAGCAACAGTTCTGAAAACAGTGCCAGCACCATAAAGGGAATGGCAAAACCCAGGGAGTAGATGGCCATCAGCAGCCCGCCGTACAGCGCGGTGCCCCCGCCCGAGGCCAGGCCCAAAATGGCCGCCAGAACCGGGCCGATGCAAGGCGTCCAGCCAAAACTAAAGGTGAGGCCCAGAAAAAACACGCCCAGCGCGTCCTTTTTACCGCTGCGCTGCAAATGCACCTTTTTCTCTTTGAACAGCGCTTTAATTTGAATGAGCCCGGTTTGGTGGATGCCCATCACCACCACCACCAGCCCCATGGCCACCAGGAAGTACTGGCTGTTGATTACCCCGCCCAGCGCACCTGCGCCAAAGCCAAGCAAAACAAAGCAGCAGGCAATACCGGCCACAAACAGCCCGGTGCGCAGCAGCAAGCCCGCGCGTAGTTGCGCGTTGGTTTTGCCGCTGTTTTCGGCCAGCCCGGCTTGAGCAAACACCGAAAAATACACCGGCAGTAGCGGAATAACACAGGGCGAAAAAAAGGAAAGTATGCCCGCCAAAAATACCGAGCCCGCGTAGAGCGCTTCTGAATTCATGCCTAAGTCCCCCGTTTGCCGCCCCGGTTGTGGCAGCGTTGCCGTGTTGGCGGCCCGCCTTTGCAGGGCTGCCGCGTGTTGCTGCTTTCCAGTATAGCCGGAAACCCCGTGCAGTAGAATAGAAGCAGGCTGGGTTTTTCTTTGCTTGTTTTGGGTGAAACCGGTTTATCAATCATGGAAAAGCGGTATACATTGAAGCCAATGGCAAACTGTTGCGCCGATACCGCTCTTTACCAGGCAAAACCCAGCGGTAAAGACAAAATTGTTTTGTATACAAAAGAAAATGAGTGACAGGGAAAAACGCAAAGGGCAGAGGAACCAAGGTTCCATGTAGAATATTCGCGGGCTGTATTGGCAAAACCACCGTTTTGGAAAAACTGAACAAGCCCGGGCGCGGGGCCTGGCTGGGCGCGGTTTCATCTTTTTGCTTGACGCCTTCCGCTTCCTTTGTTATAGTGGTTCTCAGGGAATGAAGTTCTCCCTTGGCCTTGCCTAAACCGCTTTTTAAGCTGATGACTTCTGCAGTTTTGTTGCAGAAGCAATCGGCTTTTTTATTTTGAAAAGGAGAGGTTTTGATGCTTACCAGTCTGGCCTGCATATTTTTGCTGGGAATGCTGTTTGGCGGCCTATTTAACCGTTTCAAACTGCCCAGCCTTTTGGGAATGCTCCTGGCCGGCTTTATCCTGGGGCCGTACGCGCTCAACTGGATAGACGGTAGCATTCTGGCTATCTCGGCCAACCTACGCCAAATGGCGCTGGCGATTATCCTTACGCGAGCAGGGCTTGCGCTGGACGTGGGGGAACTAAAAAAAGTGGGCCGCCCGGCTATATTGATGTGCTTTGTGCCGGCCTGTTTTGAGATAGCCGGTATGATGCTGCTTGCGCCAAAACTGCTGGGCATTTCCCTGCTGGATGCCGCCATTATGGGCAGTGTTGTGGCGGCCGTGTCGCCCGCCGTGATTGTGCCGCGGATGCTAAAGCTGATGGAACAGGGCCGCGGCACAGAGAAAGGCATTCCACAGCTCATCATGGCGGGGGCATCTGTGGATGACGTGTTTGTGATTGTGCTGTTCACTGCCTTTGTGGGTATGCAAAATGGCGAAGGTTTTGCGCCGCTTCAGTTCGTAACAATCCCCGTGTCTATTGTTTTGGGTGTGCTGGCGGGGGTGGCTGCGGGGCTGGTGCTGTGCTGGGTGTTCCAAAAATTCCACATGCGGGATTCGGCCAAGGTGCTGATTTTCTTGAGTGTTTCTTTTCTGTTGATGGCGCTGGAAAAGGCGGCCGAGCCCATCGTGGCGCTATCGGGAATGCTGGCTGTGATGGCCGCGGGCGTAACCCTTTTGCACAGGCATCCGCTACAGGCAAAACGCCTGGCGGGCAAGTTTTCAAAGCTCTGGGTGGCGGCGGAAATCCTATTGTTTGTGCTGGTGGGCGCAAGCGTGGATATCCAATATGCGGCCAGTGCCGGTGGGGCGGCGGTGTTGTTGCTGCTGGCCGTGCTCTTGTTCCGTGTTCTAGGCGTGTCTCTGTGCTTGGTGCGAACCAAACTCAACAAAAAAGAGCGTCTGTTCTGCATGATAGCCTACCTGCCCAAGGCAACCGTGCAAGCGGCCATCGGTGGCCTGCCGCTGGCAATGGGTATGCCCTGTGGTTCCATCGTTCTTACGGTGGCGGTGCTTTCCATTTTGATTACGGCCCCACTGGGCGCGATGGGTATCGACAGCACTTACCGCAAACTTTTGGCGAAAAACCCTATGGTGACTCGTTGAAAAGGGAGAGGTAGTGCTGTTATACTGGATACAGCTTGTTGTATACTTGAATCATCGGGAGAAGAAAAATGGTTGAAAAGTTTTTTGTTGACATCAATGGTATAAAGCAAGGGATGTTTTTGCAGTACGAGAGCACAGATAACCCTGTATTGCTGTTTTTGCATGGCGGGGCGGGCTCGCCCGAAATTGCCTTTAATGATCGATACCCATCGGGTTTAGAGACGCTGTTTACGGTTTGTTGGTGGGAACAAAGAGGCGCCGGAATGTCCTATAGCCGCAGCATCACCCCGCAGGAAATGACGCTGGAACAGATGATTGACGACGCCGTTGAGGTGACGCACTATTTACAAAACCGTTTTGGCCAAGAAAAAATTTATCTCATGGGGCATTCGTGGGGTTCCCTGCTGGGTATGCTTACAGTACACCGGCAACCGGCGCTATTTCATGCGTACATGGGGGTAGGCCAGGTGGCGCAGCAAGACCTTTCGGAGCGTTTGGCCTACACCTATATGCTGGCAGAATTCCAGAAGGCAAATAATCAAAAAATGGTACGTCGGCTAAAAAAATACCCCATTGATCAGGGTGGCGAAATTAGCATACCCTACCTTGGGGTGCGCAGTGTGGGCATGAACAAGCTTGGGGTGGGTGTGATGCGAAACATCACCACCATGCGGGAATGTGTGGCCATGGTGCTTACATTTAAAGGGTATACCTGGGGTGAAAAATTCAAATATCCACTGGGGAGCAACTTTTCCTTAAAATGTATGTGGGACACCGTTCTAAAAATGAATTTAATCGAGCAGGTGCCCAGCGTGGAAGTGCCGGTGTATATCTTCCAAGGCAAACACGACTATCAGGTGTCGTATGTTGTGGCAAAGGAGTTTGCGGCGGCTCTCAAGGCCCCCGTAAAAGGGTTTTACACCTTTGACGATTCTGCACACAGCCCTTGCTTTGAGGAACCTGAAAAAATGCGCCATATCATCCGTGTGGATGTTCTGCAAAACCAGGTGAGTTTGGCGGACAAAGGATAAGTGCGGCTGATTCTATAGGATGAAAGGTTTTCCGTTTCGCGTGGATATGGTGAGCCTGTTGTGGTGGCATTATACAACCAATAAACGCCAATTCTTTGTTTTAAGAATTGGCGTTTATTGGTTTGGAATTTACACGCATAGCATTGATTTTTGTGGATAGAGTGCCCTACGGTGGTCTGCTGGGAAATAAAAGAGGGAATAGCTAAGTTTGCAATGAATATCATGCTTAATCGTCTACAAATTCCATCACGTCTTGCACGGAACAGTCAAGGTACTTGCACAAGACAGCAATGGTATGGGTGGAAACATCTTGATTGGCCTTAAGCCGATTGTAGGTTCCTCCACCAACTACCTTGTCCTTATCTTTTAGTGCGTAGGTTGAAACACCTTTCCGCTCCATGGTTACCCATAGCGGAGAAAAAGAGATAGGCATATATCCACCCCTGTTGCTTTTTCTCCAGTATGTACCTATAATGGTCATTATCATACTGACCTAAAATGGTCGTGGTTAAGGTGGAAAAGATGATGGCTGAGTTTTGCCTGGAATGCTTCAATACCCTGAATGGTACGGCCTATACAGAATGGGATACCACGCTGGAAGAGGATTTTTGCGAAGGATGTGGCCAGATAAAACCCTGTGTAATACGGCTTTGCCCACCCAGCCTGCTGGGCCGTTTGCAAAAAGTCTTTAAAAAGAATTGGAAAAAGATGCACACCATCCAACACAAGGGCAGCCTGTACAAAATACGGCGGGAGGGTAAACTCACAGCCATTGAGCGCCAGCCCATCAATATACAAACGGCCTATATTCGGGTATTTGGTGCTGCCGCCGCTGCACTGGATGTGCTGCAGCCTTTGCGGGCGAATGGAAGCCTTCCCCAAATAGAGAAGGCCTGCCGCATCTTACAACGGGCCATTGAGGATACCGAAGAGCATACAAATCTATTCTCCTAGGTCAGGAAATCACCCCATCAGCCCCAAACACCCAGGCACAGCGTGTACAACAAAAGTAACCCGCCCGGAATCACAAGAGGAAGTGCACCCAAAACCATCAAAATGAAACATGAAGGAACGGGAAGAACAAAGACCTCACACGCCTTCATTCGGCCCCTGGAGGGCTCGGCACAGAAAATTATGGACGTGTGGTTTATAGAGTATGAATCTGCGGGCTTGTAGCAAGCGCTTGCCACGAATTGAAGAACTATGGTGTGTGTGATATACTCATCTTATATTGGGATAGATTCGGCTTTTTCTCTCAGGCGATGAAAGAGACTTTTGTTCACGTGGGGCTGTGTTTGTGTATCCCTTATACAACAGGAAAAAGCAAATATCTGTGCTCTATGAACCACAGAATAAGCAGTGTAAGGGAACTGCTATAGCAAGGAATGAAACAGAAAATGACGGGGAAGATTAGTGAATAAAAAGGTTGTAACGTGGTGCTATGGCGGAAAAGACAAGGCTTTTTTCTCCAAACAAAGCGAGAAAATTCATCAATACAATACGAAAGTGATGGATCGCCTACTGCTGGTGATGACCACTATTTTAGGATGCTATGTTGTAACGGAGGCCCTTTATTATCCGGTTCTGCACTATCTTATTACATACATAGCCTGTTTTGCTGTATTGCTGATTATGCTTTGTACATTTAGGCTAAACACCAATAAAAGCGTTGCCTTTACTAGAACCTATATACTTCTGTTTGCGTGTATCATGTTTGGTTTTGTCTATTTGACGGGTATTCTGTTTGAACCGGACGCAAGGGCCATTCTATTCATTGTGTATTTGCTTGCACTGCCCATGGTATTTATCATTCCTACCCACTACACATACGGTTTTTTAGCCATGCTTACCGTGCTTTTTTCTATCACATCCCTGCGGATAAAAGACTTTGAATACGCGCAAATGGATATTGCACATGGGGTTACCTGCCTTGCGCTTGGAATTTTTATTTCACATCATATTTTGGAAAGCCGGCTTGATTTGTACGCGCTCAATGAGCAGCTAGATGTACGCAACCTCAACTTGGACAGGCAGCTGCAAGCAAAAGAACAGCAATTGCTGCAAAGCCGTATTTCCATTTTGCTCAGCCAGATACAGCCGCATTTTATCTACAACACCCTTACCGTCATTTGTGGCCTATGTGACGAAAACCCCAAAGAAGCAAAAAAGGTGACGGCCGAATTTGCAGATTACCTGCGGCACAATTTAGATACTTTGAATCAAAGCACACCGGTTCCTTTTTCTGAAGAGCTACAGCACACCGAACTCTATCTCAGCCTTGAAAAGAAACGGTTTGCGGAAAAGTTATGCGTGGTATATGATATTGAAACCAAGGATTTCTGTATCCCCTCCCTCACGGTTCAGCCACTGGTGGAAAATGCCGTTAAGCATGGGGTTCTCAAACGAAAAAGAGGCGGCAAAGTGACCATTGCCACACGCAATACAGATAGCTGCCATGAAATCATCATTGCCGATGACGGTGTAGGCTTTGGTCCATCTAATCTTTTGCCCGACCCCCATTTGCATGTTGGCATTGAAAATGTGCGCGACCGCCTGCGCTCGATGTGCCAAGGGACACTTACCATAGAGAGCGAAGTGGGCTTTGGTACAAAAGCGGTTATCCGAATACCAAAGGGAGATACAAACCGATGAACATTATCGCGGTAGATGATGAAGGGATTGCCTTAAGGCTTTTAATCAGTTCTATCCGGGAGGCAGTACCCAACGCACAGGTACAGGGTTTCGCCTCCGGTGAGGAAGCCCTTGCCTTTGGGGGCGGGCGCCTGTGTGAGGTTGCTTTTTTAGATATAGACATGACGGACATGGATGGAATTGTGCTGGCAAGGCGTTTGAAACAGGTGAACCCAAAGGTGAATATTATCTTCGTAACCGCCTACAAAAAGTATGCGATGGAGGCGCTTTCTCTTCACAGCAGCGGCTATGTGATGAAACCGGCCACCAAGGAAAAAATTGAACATGAGCTGGAGAACCTGCGCCATCCGGTTTCCATGCAGGCAGCCCATAAGGTTTGGATTCGGTGTTTTGGGAATTTTGAGGTTTTCGCTGATGGGGAACCGATAAAATTCACATACAGCAAAACAAAAGAACTTTTGGCATTTTTAGTGGACCGGAAAGGCGCCTTTTGTTCCAATGGAGAAATTATTGCGGCCCTTTGGGGGGACGAGGGAAACAGTACGAAAAAGAGTTCCTATCTTCGTGATTTGCGGGCGGATTTGCTGGCAACTTTTACCGCCTATGGGGTAGAGGGCTCCATCCGCAAGCAGCGTGGCATGATGGCCGTTTCGCTGGATAAAATTGCCTGTGACTACTATGACTGGATGCAGGGCGACATTCAAGCCATCAATGCCTATCGGGGGGAATATATGTCTCAATATAGCTGGGGTGAGTTTACCTTGGGTGGCATTGAGATGACTTCCAGTATATTTGAAAAATAGCCGGCGAGAAAACCTTTGGCCTGGCGCTGGATAGCACCATAAAACCGTATGTCTTGCAAAAAAAGACCCCTTGTTCCAGAAGAAATACAAGGGGGGGGCAGTAGGGAACGAAACTGAAAACGAAGCCGTTTTATGGCCCTTCCAAGGGCGGCGCAAGCCACTGGGAAACCAGTGGTTTTGTTTTTGTGCAAAATTTTGTGGCTTTTTTAGAAAGAGTGCCCACACAGTATGGCAGCGGCTATCTGGCCGGGAATGGCCCCCTTATAAGCGGCCCACCTACCATTCTTTTCAAAATGTCATTTCGCCTTCTGTTTTGGGCCCTGCTTTCCCTTTTGGTATTTTTATGGTGGCAACCGTACCCATTCCCAGTTTACTGGCAAGAAAGAGCGTCCCGTGGCAGATTGACCAAAGCCGATTGCGGACATTTTGAATGCCAATATGTTGCTCAGGGCCAGCTTGTACAGCATCCATATCAAAACCAACGCCATCGTCAACAATGATGATTTCATAGCAGTCTTTCTGCTCTCTGGTAGAAATGGTAACGGTGCCACCGCTTTTTTTCTTTGTTATGCCGTGCTTTACAGCGTTTTCAACAACAGGTTGTAAGGTGAGGGCCGGAAGGCGGAAATCCCGGCAGGCAATCTCATAGACGATATGCAGCCTTTCCCCAAACCGTTTTTGCTCAATAGAAAGGTAGACCCGGGTGTGGCGCAGTTCGTCTTCGAAAGGAACAGGTGTACTTTGCGCCAAAGAGTCCAGATTGTGCCGCAGGTAATCCGCAAACTCGGCCGTCACCTTTTTGGCCTCTTTGGGGTTTTCATCGCACAGCCCGCAGATAGCAGTTAAGGTGTTGTAGAGAAAATGGGGCTGTATCTGTGTGAGCATAATGGAAATGCGGCTTTGTGTCAGTTGCCGTTCTTGCTCCCGTAGCTGCTTCTCCTGCTCCAGATGAAACACAATAAACATTAGCTGCATCGATAAAGTGGCGGCTATGTAAACAGGTATAGCATCCCACCAAAAGGATAGAAAAAACCCAATGACCGGAAGCAAGAGGTAGAACAACAAAGGAAACGCATGGAACCAGCCCATTGTCTTACGGTGCTTTACAATGATAAAAATATCCACACACAACAAAACCCCGATGATAATCTGGGAAAACCCAAAAAGCGGGGTGGCAACAAACATTCCCCTTTCATCAAAGGTAAAATACAAACCATTGAAGATGGATATGGCCCAAAGCACAACGGCCACGATGCACACGGCCGTGATGCAGGGGAAAATGTAGGGGGAGACAGAGGCCTTTTCCTTAATATATTGAATCAGACAATCGGTGTAGATGATGGTCATTCCGGCAAGCACGGCGTAGGCAACCAGCAAGGCAAGTTTTTGCACGGCAACCGCGGCAGAGATGCTAATAAACGGGAACAGCGCCGGATTCCAAAACCAAAGGATACTGTCGCACAGAAGCCCAATCAGGTGCCCCAGCAGCAGCAGAATAATTTTCCTGCCAAATGGTTTTGGATGTTCACGTTTGAGCAACACGCCAATCAGCAGCACCGTGATGATTGCAGCCGAAAACAAATCCAAGCTGCCAAAAACCAATTCCATTCAGTCACCTCAGTAGGCTATTTAAAGATGGGTTTTCCAGAGTAACCCCAAAACACAATCCGCTCACAGAAATGTGTTTTTTTTTATTCTATAAAAAGAAGTGTCGGGAAAGTGCGGGTGAATAGGCGCTGTTGCCAAACCAGCAGGCCTCTAAACCGTGGTTTAGAGACCTGCTGGAAGAACGTAAAAAATGGTGACCGTATGGATGGATTGACAAAACCGGTAAGGGCTGCCAACGGACATGCCCGGGGCTTAGAACCGGCGGCCCATCCTGTTCAGCAGGCCACTAATAGCGGAATGTGGCAACGCATAATTCCATAGGTTTTATGCCTTCAAACAGCTTTTGCACCAGGGCGGCCGCGTGTTCATCCACCGCCGCTATGCTAATGGGCGTGTTATCTGGGTAGCTTTCAAATGCTTTTTGGGCCGCCACACAGATAAGCGGTACCAAGCAACGGTTGTGGGCTTTATCCGCATAGACGAAGGCCAAGTGAATTTTCTCCGGGGGGCTTTGTGCCAGCAAACAGCCCACTATCTCGTTGTCAACAATGCACACCTGGCTTAACTGGCCATCATAGTTGGCCAAAAGGATGGGTACATCAACTGGTGCGCTGCTACGCTCCATGGCAAGGCCAAACGCGTGGAGCGTATAGGGGGGTGTTTTGGCAAGTGGCAGTATTCCCTCGCTAGAGTGAAAAGACTTAAACAGAAAATGGTTGTGCAGCTCCCCTAAGGAAAACTGGTAAAGCGGCCGTTCTTTGCAGTTTATTTCAAAAGCACAGCGGCGCAACAACTGTTTCAGCTTCTCGTTCTCCGGGTCAAACTCGGCGCGTAGGCCCTCCACTAAATCGCGCGCGCGGTAAGCCAAGGTGCAAAGGAGAACCCTGGCAACCCCGGCATTCCTGAATTGTTCCCCCACATACAGCCAATCCAGGTAGAGGGTTCTGCTCCAGATAGAACCAATGAGGATGCCCGTGGCCATGTTCGTGTCTTCGTCCACCGCCCCTATGGCGATGGTTTTTGGCAGGCTAAGCAGAGGCAAATAATCTTCTGGAATATAGGGTTTGAATCGCTCTAAACGCTCTTCTGTAACCAATACAACCAGCATTTTTCATCACGCCCTTCTATTATTTCTGTGCCTCGGCGTTCTTTTTCTTGTTGGCCTCCTCAGCCAATTGTTTCGCTTCGGCTTCCTTCTCAGCTTGCCGTTCTATGGGTATGTTTACGGAAGCTTCGCGAAGGGGTGCTAGGAAAAGATTTTCCGCCTGTCCAGAGAGCATCGTGAGTGCCTGTTCCTTCATAGCCTTTTTTCCATTGCCATAGGATACAATCTGATCTTGATGAACGCCCGCGTTAGACATCATGAGCGTAAACATTTCCTTAAAGGCATTGGCTGCCTTCATCAGTTCCAGATCCAAAGCTTTGTTAGAACCCCCCAGATAATTTGGGACCTGCGAACACAGGAGATAGGTGTTGTGAAGATCTCCAACGTTTCTATAGAAATTCTCATAGTTATTTTCCGGGGAGAAAACCTCCGGGTCAAATTGCAGAGAACGCAGTCTTTCGAGCATTTTGTCTTGATCGCATGCTTCTGGTTTACCGTTATGGAGGTGAACTAGGTCTACGTCATATCCTTTGTTATATTCTATTTCATTCTGGATACGCATGATAACAAACACATCTTCTTTGCCTTGTTCGGGGAACTGTTGCAGCAGGTTTTCACGCGAAATGTGGCTTGCTTCTTCTATATAATTGGCACACTGGAGCTTTGATGATTCTGCCATGCTTTCAAACCGTTCCGTTACCTCTTCAAGTTCCTCTGCACTCATTTCTGCGTGTTTCCGCCCCGTAGAGAGCTCGGTGCCAAGCAGAGTTACTTTAAGTGCGAGAGCGGTACAAAAACCAGCTATTGTGTCGTCTCCTTTGGCTAATAGCAAGCGTACCCGTCCATCTAGTTCTTTATAAAACCAAGGAAAATTCTTAAAAAGATTTTCGGAATATATGACCCTATCAGATTCTTCGATTATATCGGATATCTTTTCAGGGAGGGTCTTGTCGGATAAAATATCCACTTGTGGAATATAGTTTATTGCTTGCTGTAGTGCGGCTAGTAAAATGGGGCGTATTTTGTTTTTATCTCCGGAGGTTATATCTTTTGCAAATTGCTCGGCCTCCGCTTTCTGTTTCCTATCATTGAGAGACAGCGGCTCCCCGGTCTTCTCATTCACGTCATAGCCGGGAAGAAAGGCTTTTAGCATGCGTTTATCCAAACCCGATTTGTCGATTTTTTCACCATAGGGGTGTTTATAAACATAATTTATCGGATGAGGATTAAAATCAAGATCGTTTTCTACATTGTCTTTCCGTTTTAGGCGACGTTTAATACGTTGATGTATAAATTCCTTTTCCTTCCCCGGCTCGGGTTTTTCCTTTAAAAATGCCTCGTACTCCTGGTCTTTTAAGGCTGCTATTCTATCTTTTTCCGCCGTTAACTTGCTGGTGTTTATAGAAAATGTTTCATAGATATACTTATGGTATTCCAAGGGGATGTTCTCCACCCCAAAAAGGGCGTCTATACAGCCGGCATAAAGGGAAATATTTTGGGTATGCAAGCGGTAGGCTTCGTTACCTAAAAGGTATTCCTGCATACGGGTCGTCTCGGTGGAACTTAGCTGGCCAGCTTTCTCCAGCTTTGTAATTTGCGCTACTTGCTGGTGGATTTTGGAAACAGCGGTAGCGCTCTCACTAAGGGAATCCAGCAGCTTACTGGCTGCATCGTCGTGTAAGTCCCCCATTTGGGGGTTTTGTGCAAACAGCTTTAGTTTTTGCGTATACAGGGAAGCAAGCTGGATATCTGTGATGCCCTGTGGCAGGTTTTTCCAGTATGTTCTGTCTTCTTTCAGCTGCGTGGCCATTTTGTTCTCTATTGCTTCTGCTAGCTCGGCCTGCACTTGTTGCTGCGTTTCAGCGTATTCTGGCTGGCCCAATAGCTGGCAGGCAAAGGCGGTCTTTGTCAGTGTGGCATTGCGGCAAAACGCCGTGTAATCGGCCACAGCTTTTGCACGCTCTACCCGTGCGGCCTCCGTTTGTTCTGCCGTTAACATATATCCGTTTAGGCCCACCCCGTTTGATTCCACGACAGCCTTTTCGGCCGCTTCCATCCGCTGTACCAGTTCTTCAAGGCCGGCATATTCGGCTCTTTTCTCCAGTGTAAGAGGGCCGGAGAACCCTTCGCTTCCGCGCTCTATCAGCAACTTGGCTGTTGCAATGTGCGTCTTGATATCCAACATATTATGTGGTGGGTCGTTTTTGGTTTCGTAGTTCTCGGCAAACAGGTTGTTTTGTGTAAGGGCTTCCAAAACGTCTTCGCCACTGTCCTCTAAATTCCCCACCAACATGTCTATTTTACCGGGGTTATCAAACAGTTCCTCATTGGCTGCTTTCATGCTGTTGATATAGGCCAGCGTATCTCCGGTTGCCCCGGGAATACCACTTTCACGCGCCTTTGTTAAATCGCTTCTTTGGCGCGATTGCAGCTTTCTGCGCTCACTTGAGCTAAGGGTGGCCGTAGCATCGTGTTGCACAGGCGGTTTTTCTTGCCGGGGTGCAGAAACAATCGCTTCCATGTCGTTCTCGTTCAGGTCCCACTCGCTTAGTTGTATCCCCTCTTTTAAAAGCGCCATTTGTTTTTCTTCGTCTGTCTGGTCTTGTACAATTTTTTCAAATCTGTCGTTCTCTGTTTTTTTTAACGCAAGTGTTTCCGGGTTCATCTGCACTTGCCCAAGGTTTACCTCAGTAAGAAACTGGCTGGAGGCATTGATTACCAGCGGTTTTTTCTGTTCTTGCAGTTCTTTCTGTTTGCACATAACACACACCTGCTTTCTTTGGCCTTATTAGGTGAAAGGATATAAAGGAGGGGGCTATCCGTGGCAGGTTCCTGGGCATTTTTAGCAGGCGTAATGGCAGCAACGCAAAAAGGGAAATGCCCGCGACAGTATCCTCCTTTAATTTTCTACCAGTCCCAATACTCATCTTTTTCCTCTATGGCCCTGCCTTTTTTACGCCGCCTCCTCAAAAGCAGCAATAGCAGCAAAAGCCCAAGGCAAAAGCCAATAGCACAGGCAACGGCAAACTCAGAGGCAAAGAACGCCCCCAAAAAACCGCCAGACGGATTAGCGCCGCCGCCCGCGTCCACCTTCAAAGGAAAGCGAACCGTTTTTCCCGCGGAATCAATATAGGCCACAGTTGTTTCACCGGGGGCTAAGGCGGTTAAAATGTAAGAACCAGTGCCTTCGTCATAGCTAGAGCCTATTGAGTCGCCCTCCAGCATCATGCTGTCTTTCTCAGCCATCACAGCCAGGGTGTCGCCTTTTTTTAGGCTGTTGTTGGAGAGACTTTGGCGAAGCTCTTCTGGGGTAAAGGCCGCGGCCAGTGCTGTATTTTGTATTTGCAAATCATGCAGGGGGGTACCGCCAGCGCCGCCTGTGCCTGTGTCGCCGGTACCCGTGCCGCCTGTGCCCGTGCCGCCTGTGCCCGTGCCACCGGTGCCCGTGCCGCCGGTGCCCGTGCCACCGGTGCCTGTGCCGCCGGTGCCTGTGCCACCTGTGCCCGTGCCACCGGTGCCTGTGCCGCCGGTGCCCGTGCCGCCGGTGCCCGTGCCGCCGGCGCCCGTGCCGCCGGTGCCCGTGCCGCCGGTACCCGTGCCACCGGTGCCTGTGC
>CAYYLW010000013.1:0-32181 GCA_964472465.1 uncultured Oscillospiraceae bacterium
CTAAACCACCGTTCTTTCCCGTCCACAAAAAACAGAAAGGCACGCGCCCGCCTGGGGCCCGTGCCTTTCTGTTTTGAAACGGTTTGGTATTTCTAAAACCCAGCAGGCTTTGCTTTGAATGCCGGGTGGTTTTCCTGCGCCCTATTCAAACATGCGGAAATCCAAATGGCGGGGCAGGGGCAGGCTTCGGTCAATTTGGCTCTCCTCAAAGGGGATGCCTTTTTCCCCGGCCGCCTTGCGGGCCTGGTATTCAAACCAGATGTCCCCCAGGCCCAGCGCCCCCTCCCGGATAACGGCGAACTCATGGCCAAAGGCCTCTTCCAAAAAGGCCCACTCGCCCAGTTTCACAGCCGCCTCGCTGGCCAGCAGCCGGGCGGTTTCGGTTTTTTGAGGCATCTGGCCAAACGCCTCCCAGGCGCGGGCGTATTCCCCTGCACCCAGCAAAGCTTGTAGCCATCCTTCGGCAAAGCTGGGGTCGGCCATTTCGCCCGCCAGCGCCCAGGCTTTCTGGAACCAGGGCGCCGCCTCGGCCGCTTGCCCTTCCCGCATCTGCAAGCTGCCACGGGCGTAGGTGGCAAAAGCATGCCCCTGTTCCGCCAGTCTTTCAAACAGGGCCGCGGCCTCTGTATCTCGCCCGTTTTCGGCCAGCAGTACCGCGTATTGGTAGGCACCCTCCTCGCTTTGGGTGCTCACCGCTTCCAGATAGGGGCCCCACAGCGGGTCCACCACAAAGGGTAGCGGGGGGCTGCTTTCGGGCAGTGCACGGCCCTCTAGCACGCCTTGCCAGGCCTCGGCCTCTCGCCCTGTGGCCGGAAAAGGCAGATGGGCCGCCAGCGGTGGCCGGTTTTCCTTCGCACGGCGGGCGTTTTCCAGCCCCCCATACAGGCTGCCCGTGTGCAGCAGCTCGCCCGTTTCCAGCAACGCCTGGGCGGCATATTCTTCATGCAGGGCCTGCACCTGTTTTGCGGGCAGGGCGGTTTCCACGGCTTGCTCTACGGCCTCTTTGGCGGCATCCCAGCTTTCATCCTGCGCCGCGGGCGGGGCCTCAAAAGCCCCAAATAACTGGGTGAAGCACACCGTCTCCCCCGCTGCCAGCAAGGCCGTGTGGTTTTGGGTGGGGGCCAGCCCCGCCTGAATTTCAATATAGTCCCCCTGGCCCTCTTTGGCCAGGAAATCGCACCAGTGCCGCCCGCCGGGCGCCATGCCCCAGCAGAACATCTTGCGGGCATACAGCGGCTGGGTGGAGCGCTCAAAAAATCCCTGCCCGTCCGCTTCGGCGCTCACCTCCCAGGGGGCAAGCTGGCCGGGCTCATTTTGGAAAAAGTATTCCACCGAATGCGGTATCCGCCAAGGGTAGCTGATATCGTCACAGGCTAGGTTTGGTTGCCGGGGCATTTGGCAGCGGCCAAAGCCCGGAATTTTATCGGTCGGGTTTGGGGTGAGCTGGTAGATAATCTCCCCTGTGCCGGAAAAAACCCGTGTGCCCGGGGTAAGCGCGACGGCGGTGTTCGTCCACCAGTAGAGCAGGGCCTCTTGCTCGCGCGCATTGGTGATGCGCACATGCATTGCCAACTGGCGCGCACCGTCCGGCAGGTGGAAATCCATTTGCAGCAACTGGGCATGAGCCGCCTCATATTCGTACATCCGCAAAAAGGTCTCGCCACCCGGGGCCACCACCTTGGCGCAAAACAGTTCGCCACAGGTGAAGGCAGAATGGCCCATGTGGCCCAGGTTCCACTCAATGCCGCCCGCTATCCACGCGTTGCGTATGGCCAGGTTCGCCGGGCGGAACACCGGGTTTACAAACAATAGCTCCCGCTGCCGGTCTTTTGCGTACAGGCTCCACAGTTTGCCACCATAACCCGGCAAAAAAGTGGCGCGCAAATGCTGGTTTTCCAACACAACCGCCGGTATTTCCAGCGGTTCTTCGGCGCGTGTATACCGGTCTTGCATGCGGTAAGGCAACACCCGCTCGCGGCATTCCGCGCCATAGCGCACCAGTTCCTCCGCCCGCAGGCTTCCGTCGTGAAACAGTGCTACGTCGCGGTCTTTGCAGCGAAACCGTGGTTGCGGGTTTTCCGCCTTGGGCAGCGCGCCATTTATGCGTAAAATCTCCGTGCGTATCTCCATGTTTGGCTCCTTCAGCGGCAGGCCGGGGTGGCCACCAAAATATCGTCCCATGCGGGCAGGTTATACTATATCATATTATGCCGCCAGATGCCATATCCGAATTTCTGCGTCCTTGGGCAAAATTCCTCCCCTCCCACTGCCCGCTTTAAAAAGGCCGTGTTCTTTTCCAGTAGCCTCTTTTTCGCCTGGCTGTACCGCCCCACAACACAGAAAGAACCGGAAAATTATACATAGAAAATATTGCATTCCAGTTTTGAGGCAAAAAAATATTTCTCTATGAAAAACATAAAATATACTGTCAATCAAAAATTATTTTGATATATTCGACCATTTTTCCTCTACTTTGCCATGAAAATGGAATGGAAGATATGTGACGGCTAAAATTACAATATGGAAAATATTACACTCTTGAATATATGAAAAAAACGGCATAAACCTTCAAAATGCATTTACTTCACAAAAACCGCATGCTACCATACAGCTACAGTTGAACCGACATTCTGGGCTACCGAGGAGGAAACAAACACCATGGACAAACTACAAGCCTTACGCGATTTAAGCGCAATACTTGGGGCAGAAAATATTATCACGGAAGAAGAGGCGCTGAAAGAACACGATTCCGACGACAGATGTTATGCCAAATCCTTTGGGCTTTTCACGGTGCCGCTGCCCCTCTGCATCGCCATGGTGAAAAACACCGACCAGATTAAACAGGTGCTGCACTATTGCCAAAGCGAAAAAATTTCCGTCATTCCGCGCACCGGTGCTTCGGCCTATGAGGGCCTGTTGAGCTGCGAAAATGAGCACAGCATCATTTTAGATGCCTCTTCCATGAACCAGATTATCCGCATAGATGAAGCCAACATGATGGCCACCTGCGAATGCGGCGTACCCCTACAAACCCTGGAAGACCTGCTACAGAAAAAGGGCCTAACCACGGGCCACAGCCCGCAATCTCTGCCCGTGGCGCAGATGGGTGGGCTGGTGGCCACCCGCAGCATAGGGCAATTTTCCACATACTATGGCGGCATTGAGGATTTGCTGTGCGGCCTTAAAGCCATTCTGCCCGATGGCACAGACATCTGCATCCGCAACGTACCCCGCCGCTCCACCGGGCCGGATTTGCGGCAGTTGTTTGTGGGCTCGGAGGGGGCCTTTGGCTTCATCACCGAGGTGACGGTGAAAATTTTTAAATACTACCCCGATAGTTTTTGGCGGGGCGCTTATGTGGTGCCCAACTTCACTTTGGGCCTGGAAACACTGCGTAAAATCATCACAGATGGCTACCGCCCCTCGGTGGTGCGCCTGTACGATAAGGCCGACTATGACCACAACTATGGCAACATTGAACTGGCCGAAGGCGAGGCCTATCTCTTCTTTTTGGCAGAGGGCCCTCCCGGTATTGCCAAAGCCACCGGCGAAGCCATAGAGGCCTATTTGAAAGAGGCGAGCGCCCGCTACATTGGCGCAGAACCGGTGGATTACTGGATGATTCACCGCAACGACCTTTGCAACACCTTTAGAACCAAAGAACTGCGGGAAAAATTCAAGGCCACCCAATCCTTCTACGCCACCACTGAGATTTCCGCCTCATGGACGGACATTGGCATCATCTACGGCAATGTGATGGCGCGCGCGGCAAAAGAAGTGGCCGGGCTTGTCAATTTTGGGGGGCATGTGTCTCACAGCTACCAAAACGGCACCAACATCTATTTCGTATATACAGTGGAGGTACCCAACCCCGCCGATTACGTGGCCATCCACCAGCAGGTGGTGGATATCATCTGCGAGGAAGTGCTGCGGCAGGAAACCGGCGGCTGTGCACACCACCACGGCATGGGCAAAATGCGCGTAAAGTTTGCCCCCCAGGAACACGGCAGCTCCTATGTGCTGATGCAACGCCTAAAAGATATGATGGACCCTGCGCACATGATGAACCCCGGTGTATTACTGGCGAAGGAATAACGAGGTTGCCCATGAAGGTTTTGGTGGCTTTTAAAACAGTGGCGCAAATTGATACGATGACCCCGGAGGAAGCCGCGGACCTCTGCCAGGGTCTTCAGCCCTTCCGCTATGCCAAACTACAGTGGGCCAGCGGAGACGAAGCCGCGCTGGAAGCCGCCCTGCGCCTACAAGACGAAAATCCCGCTCTACAACTGGTGGCCGCCACGGTGGGCGCTTGCCACAGCCATTTTTTTCAGGAGCTATACGCCCTGGGCTTTCAGCGGGTGGTACACCTGTATCCCCAGTGGTGCACCAATTTTAACCCCGAACATACCGCCCAGGCTCTGGCAGAATTTATGGCGGCAGATGGGCCATTCTCCCTGGTGTTAACCGGGGCGCAGGCCAGCCCCGGCGAAAGCGGCCTTGTGGCGGGTCTTCTGGCCGGTGCCCTGTCAATGCCCTTCCTCAGTGGGGTTTCGGCATTGGCTTTGCAGGGCACAAGCCACCTGCAAGTGGCGCTCACCCAAGACGACGAAGAGTTTGCACTACAAGCCACTTTGCCGGTTCTGTGCGCCATGCGGAACGCAAAATATCCCTACCTTCGGCTGGCCAGCCTTCGCCAGCGGCTGAACACCGCCCAAAAAAAGGCAGAGCTTTGGCAGGGCGGCCATCCACCGCCCCCACAGCCCCCCGCCTGGGCCCTGCACAGCGATAGGGAAACCAAAAACCCGGTTTGGCTGCCTTTTACAAAGGATGAACCACAGGCTTTGGTGCAGCGGTGGAAAGAGGAAAGCCCATGAAAGCCTTGTTGTTTCTGGGCCAGCACCATACGGCTGAGGATATGCGGCGCCTGTTCACTGCCGCCAGGAGGGCCGGTGCCACCTATATAAAGGTTTTGCTTTTTGGCAGCAGCCTTGCGGGGGAAACCGCCCTTCCGTGCCAAGAAATTTGCCTGTTTCCCAAGGCCGAGTTCCCACTGCTGCCCGAAGACGCGCTGGAACCCCTGTGCCAGGCGGCCGGGGAACTACACCCGGACTTTGTGTTCACCCCCTCGGGGGATTTTTGCAACCATCTGCTGATATGCCTTGGTACGCGCCTTGGGGCCATCCCCACGCTGGATGTTGTGGCCGTTGGTGCAGCCCCGGCGGGGCTTTTGGTAAACAAGCGGATTTACGCCTATAATATCCTGGCAAATTGGCATATTTCGCACACACCCACCCTGCTTTCCCTGTGTGTAGACCAGTTCCCGCCGGATGAAACCGGCGGCAGCCCACGGAACACACAGGGCCTGCTGGCCCCCGGCGCAGGCTGGTGCCAAGAAAGAGCGGCCCAAAAACGGGCGCTGGCCTGCGACATACAGTGCAAAGAACTGGTGCTGGTGGGCGGGGCCGGGCTTGGTAGCCGGGAGAACGCCCAAAAACTGGCCGCGCTGGGCGCGCACCTACAGGCCGGTGTATGCGCCACCCGCCCCGCCGTATACGCCGGGTGGTTTGCACGGGAGAGCCTGGTGGGTGTTTCGGGCCTGCGTCTACAGGCAAAACGCTGCATAGTGTTTGGGGCTTCCGGCACAAAACCGCTGCTTTTGGGCATAGAAAAATGCCGGTATATCATGGCCATCAATCACCAGCCACAGGCCGCCATCTTTGGCCATTGTGACGAAGCGGTACTGGCCGACTGTGGCGAGGTATTGGACGCTTTGCTATTACATTATAAAGTATAAGAATTTCCCTCATTCAATAAGGCAACGCCCTAGGAGGAATTGGCATGAAACGAGTATTTCAGGCACCTTCAAAACTGGTTATTGGTAGCGGCGCACTGCGCGAGATTGGAAAAGAAATTTCCGTCTATGGGCCAAACGCCCTGCTTTTGGCCCACCCGGAAGACAGCGCCCGTGTGCAAAACACACTGGACGAAAGCTGCGCCGAACACGCGGTAAACCTGCACAACGCCGGTTTTCGCGGTGAATGCTGCTATGCAGAAGTGGAGAGAACGGCAGCCATGCTGCAAGAGAAAAGCATCACCTGTGTGGTGGGGCTGGGGGGCGGCAAGGCCATAGACACAGCCAAAATCTTGGCAGACAAAAACGCCCTCCCCTGTTTTTCGGTGCCCACCATCGTCTCCACCGATGCGCCTTGCAGTTCCCTGGCGGTGGTGTACGATGAGGCCCACAACTATGTGGAAAACTACGCCATGGGCCGGGGCCCCGCACTGGTTCTCATCGATTCCAAAATTGTGGCCGCAGCCCCGGCGCGGTTTTTTGCCGCCGGCATCGGTGACGCCTACGCCACCTGTTATGAGGCGGAGATGTGCGCTAAAATGGGGGGCAAAAACTATGGCGGTGGCAGCGCCACCCTCTCGGCGCTGGCGTTGGCGCGGCTTTGCCGGGAAACCCTGCTGGCCAATGCCCCCGCGGCCATGCAGGCACTGCGGCAACACCTGGTCACCCCCGCTCTTGAAAACATCATCGAGGCCAACGCCCTGATGAGTGGTATCGGTTTTGAGAGCGTGGGGCTTTCGGCGGCCCACTGTATGGACACCATCCTGTTCATTCTGGGCGCGCGTGGGGCCCTGCATGGTGAGCAGGTTGCCTTCGGGGTGCTGGTGCAACTGGTTTTGGAAAACCGCCCCCTGGCCGAAATTGAAACCACCCTGCGCCTATATAGGCAGGTGGGCCTGCCGCTTTGCCTGAAAGAACTGGGGCTGGAAAAAGAGAAAATTGGCGACGAGGCGTGGAAGGCCGCACTGGAATTTGCGAAAGCCCCCTATAGCACCATGCGGCACATGCCGGTAGAGCTGGACGAGGATTTGCTGAAATCTGCGCTGTTCATGGCCGATAGCCTGCACACCATGGTATAGAAACAGAGGCGCGAATGGGCATTCAACACGTTGATGCATTCCGAACCATCACCGAGGCCGACGAAAAAAACGGGCTGGTCATACGCTGGGCGGGGCACTATTTTAAGGACGAGAACTCCGCGCTCAACCGTGTGCATAACCGGTATTATTTCCTATACGTCTACGACGGTAAGGGCTATATTGTGAACCGGGAGGGCGGGCAGGAAACCGTGGAAAGCGGCAGCATCATCCTGTTTTTGCCCGGGGAGCGGCAACGCCTCTGGGCCGATAAGGAGGACCCCTTTAGCTACTACGGCACCTGTTTTTGTGGTTTTTGGGTGGATAGCCTTTTGAAAAGCACCGAACTGCGTAAAAAAACACACCACCATTTCCCGCTTGACAAGCGTTTGCTCTCCCAGATGGAAAGTTTCCTTCACCTGATGCTGCTGAACCGCGAAGCATATGATGAGTTATTGGTGGTTAGCAAGTTTTTTTCCATTCTAACAAGGGCGAACACCGTGCTCAGCGTATCCAAAGAACCCACAGGGGAAAAACCCTCCATCCAAGACACGCTGGACACCGTGGAACAGCATCTGCGGGTGCACTACAACGAAGACCTCAGCATCCAAACGCTGGCCCAGCTTTCCAGCTACAGCGTCACCTGGCTCAACCACCATTTTAAGGAACGCTTCCACACAACCCCCATGCAATACCTAACGGGTATCCGGGTAAAAAAGGCCCAGCTTCTTTTGTGTATGAGCGAGGGTGAACAGACCAATATCTCTGAAATTAGCTATTCCGTTGGCTACAAAGACGCTTTGTATTTCAGCAAGGTGTTCAAAAAAGCCACCGGCCTTTCCCCAAAGCAGTACCGCTTGCTCTACCAGAATACCTTGGAGTAATACGGAAAGGAAGACAAGTTTCATGGCAGAAAAAAAATACCTTCTAGGCATCGATGGCGGCAGCCAGAGCACCAAACTGCAAATTTTTGATTTTGAGGGGCGTATCGTGTGCCAGGCCAGCCACCCCCTCCGCCCCTGTATCAGCGTGAAACCGGGGTATCAGGAACACCCGGACGACGATTTGTGGGATTCCTTTGTCCTCACCTGCCAAAAACTTCTTAGCCAGTTTGAAGAAGGGGCAGACAGCATTCTGGCCGCCGGGCTGTGTACCATTCGCAGTTGTCGCAGCTTCATGCAGGCGGATGGTTCTTTGGCCCAGCCCATCATGAGCTGGCTGGATAGCCGCGCTTTTGGGCCGGTGCAGCTTTCCGGGCAAACGCGGTATGCCAGCACCACCACCGGCTATTTCACCCACCGCCTCACCGGCCAATTTGGCGATACCGTTGCCAACAATTCCAAAGGGCAGTGGCCCGTGGATTTGCGTAGCTGGGACTGGAGCGAGGACGAGGCCGAGTTTGAAAAATGGAATTTACCAAGAGACCGTGTGGTGCCGCTGCATGTTCCCGGCGCCATTTTGGGCAGGCTGACCGCCGAAGCCGCCCGTGAAACCGGCCTCTGCGAGGGGATGCCCATCGTGGCAACCGCCAATGATAAATCTGTGGAGGCCCTGGGCAGCGGTTTGATGGAACCTGGGCGGGGGCTTGTTTCCCTGGGCACCTACATCACCAGCGTGGTAAAAGGCACCGAGGTACTGGACCATGGAGACAGCTTTTTCTGCAATTTTAGCAGCGTTCCGGGGCAATACCTCTACGAGAGCAATGGCATCTGGCGCGGCATGTGGACCCTTTCTTGGTTTGTTGACCTACTGGGGAAAGACCTGCAACAAGAGGCCCAAAAGCAGGGCATTTGCGCCGAGGAACTCCTCAGCCAAGAGGCGGCCCAAATACCCGCCGGCAGCGAGGGGCTTTGCACGGTGCCAGAATGGCTGAACCCCGATTTTCTGGCCCACAAAAAAGGGATGATGATTGGCTTTGACGTGCGCCACGGGCGCGGGCATATGTTCCGCTCCATCCTAGAGGGCATTGCCATGACAATGCACCGGAATTTCACGCGGATGTGCCGGGAAATAGGCCTGGAGGCCGACACCTTGGTTTTATCGGGCGGGGGCTCAAACAGCGATACCTTCACCCAAATTTTTGCCGATGTGTTCGGCCTTCCCGTGCTGCGCAACGAGATTAACGGCGCGGCCGGGCTGGGCGCCGCCATCTGCGCTGCGGTGGCCATGGGCGTATACGGCAGTTTTGAGCAGGCGGCACAGAACATGATCCACACGCGGGATACCCACCGCCCGAACGAGAAAAAACATGCACTCTATACGCGGATCAACGAGGAGGTTTTCTCCAAATTCAGCGCCCAAAATGACGGTTTGCTGAGAACACTAAAAGAAATTTTAGAGGCCTAGAGAAGTTCTGCCCCATGGTGATAATGTGTGTGAAGAACACATTAGAATGCGTCCGTATGCAACACAAGCAAAAAGGAGAGAGGGTTATGAAAAAGCGTTTTGGGTCTTTGTTCATGGTTCTGGTTTTGCTGGGCACAATGGTTCTCACCAGCGCATGCGGTGGGGCCGCGGCAAGCAGTAGCACCCCCGCGGCAGCGGGTTCCTCTTCTGGCACAGCCTCTTCCAGCGCGGCGTCTTCCGCGGCGGCCACCACCGGCGGCGACACACTAAAAATTGCCATGGTCTGCTCTGGCGCCATCAATGACGGTAGCTGGAGCAACGACGGCTACAACGCCCTGATGGCTTTGAAAGACAGCCATGGCGCCGAGGTAACCTACAGCGAGCAGGTTTCCATTGACGAAGTACCCACTGTTTTGCGCACCTATGGCCGCGAGGGCTATGACATTGTGTTTGCGCACAGCATGGAGTATGACGAGCAGATGAAACGTGTGGCCCCTGAGTTCCCCGAGACAAATTTTGTAACGGTGAACGGCTTCAACACCGGAGACAACCTCTACAGCGTACAGTTTAAATACTGGGAACTGCAATACTTTATGGGCATGGCGGCCGCCCTGGCTTCCAAAACCGGCAAAGTGGCGGTTATCCACGCGATGGACACCCCCATGGTGGCCCTGGAGCGGCAGGCACACGAGCAAGGCGCCACCTTTGTAAACCCGGACGCCACGGTGGAATACTCTTTCACCGGAGACTGGAACGACCAGGCCAAGGCCAAAGAAGCCAGTTTGGCACAACTGGATAACGGCGCCGACGTACTGCTGGCCAACGTATCCTCTTGCACCCAGGTTATTTTAGATGCCTGCAAAGAGAAAAACGCCTACGGTATGGGCTGGGGCAACGATGTGAGCGCCATGGCCCCGGATGTGGTGGTCATCAGCGGCCTGTTTGCCATGAATGACCTGTACAGCATCACGGTGGACAAGCTGATTGAGGACACCGACGAAAGAGAGCTTCTGCTCACAATGCGCGACGGTGCCATGGACGTAACCAATCTGGCTTCCTTTATCCCCGATGAATCCAAAAAGATTTTTGAGGACCGCTTGCAAGAGTATCTGGACGGCGGCTTCGAAATTGAAGTAGAGGGCAACATGTAAAGCATTGGCCCCTTCGTGTACCAATACGGCGGCGACAATTCATTCAAACAGAAGGTTTTGTCGCCGCCATACTGTTTAAAAAGCACAGGGCACAATCATTTTGATGCATCATAGAAACAGAGGGGAGGCGAACAAGGGTGAGAGGAGTTCTGCAAAAAGCCGCGCGCACAGCCTTCACCGCGCTGATGGCGCTGCTGGTGTCGTTTTTGGTTTGCTCCATCATGCTTTCCGTACAAGGCATCAATCCTTTTTCAGTTTTCGGCGCCATCTTGTACGGCGCGGCCGGGAACCTATACAGCATTTTTTCCAGCATATCGGCCGCTGTGCCACTGGCCATCGCCTCTTTCGGCGTGGTAATTGCCTGGAAGGCGGGTGTGTACAACATCGGCATTGAAGGGCAGCTCTTTGTGGGCGGCCTGTTTGCCGCCTTGGTTGGCACCCAGTTTTCGTTTTTGCCCGCTTTCCTGCACCTTCCGCTCAGCGTTCTAGGGGGGGCCTTTGGCGGAATGCTTTGGGCCCTGCTTCCCGCTTTTATGAAGGTGAAGCTCAATTTCAACGAGGTTATCACAACCGTGCTGATGAACTATCTGGGTGTGTTTTTGGTAAGCTATGCGGTAAGCGGGCCCATGAAGCCGGAAGGCTTATTTGTCAACCAATCCGACATCGTTCTGCCCACCGCCATTCTGCCGCGTTTCACCCCTCAGTATGAGTTAAACGCCGGCCTTATTTTGATGTTGGTCGGCCTGGTATTTGTCACCGTTTTTGTCTCCAAAAGCACCCTGGGCTACCGGCTGCGGGTGGTGGGGCAAAACCCCAAGGCAGCCGCCGCCTACGGCATGAGCGCAAAAAAAATAGCCATCTTTTCCTTTTTGCTTAGCGGCGCGTTTGCCGGGGTGGCCGGAAGCGTGGAGGTGCTGGGCAACCAGGGGGTGTTGGCAGAAAATTTCGCCGTAAATTTTGGCTACAATTCCATTGCCGTGGCTCTGCTGGGCGGCATTTCTGCGCCGGGCTCTTTCCTGGCCGCCCTGTTCATGGGGGGCCTGCGCAATGGGGGCATTATGATGCAAATCAAAATGGGGGTTTCGGCCACCATGCTCAGCGTCATACAGGCTGTCATCATTCTCACGGTGCTGGTCTTCACCACCTGGCAGTCACAGCCCCAGTTTTTGCAGAGATTCGTGAAACGGAAGGAGGAAAGCGCCCATGTTTGAACTACTTGCTTCCCCGGATTTGTATAACGCCGCCATCCGCCTCACCTGCCCCCTGGCCTTTGCCGCTTTGGGCGGGGTTATCTCTGAAAAAGCCGGTGTGCTGAATATGTCTTTGGAAGGCTACATGCTAACCGGGGCCTTTTGCGCCTATCTGGGCTCGCTGTTCACCTCTAGCCCTTGGCTTGGGTTTTTGGCCGGTGGGCTGGGCGGCATGCTGCTTTCCTTTTTACACGCCTGGCTGGCCATCACCGTGCGCGCCAACCAAATTGTAACGGCCCTGGGGCTGAACATGCTGGCACTGGGTTTTACCAGCACCCAGTTCCGCATGATTTTTGGCGTGGATACGCAAAGCGCCTCTAGCCCCGGTTTCACGCCACTCTCCCTGGGGTTCCTCTCCGATATTCCGGTGATTGGCCCCATACTGTTTCGGCAAAATATCATTTTTTACCTCTTGATTGTGCTGGCTTTGGCCGTGGCATGGATGATGAAAAAATCCAGTTGGGGCATTGCCATCCAGGCGGCGGGGGAAAACCCACGCGCTTTGGACGTTGCCGGGGTGAACGTGCTGCGTGTGCGGTATCTGTCGGTTCTGGCCAGTGGTTTTTTTGCCGGGATGGGCGGGGCCATTTTGGTGCTGGGCGGGCTGAACTGCTTTTACGACAACATCACAACGGGCCGAGGGTTCATCGCATTTTCCGCCATTGTATTTGGGCGCTGGATGCCCTTAACCGCGGCCTCCTCCACCATCCTGTTTGGCTTTTTTGACGCCTTGCAACTGCGTTTGCAGGCCATCAGCGGCACGCAGATACCGTACCAGCTTTTCTTGATGTTACCGTATGCCATCACACTGGTGGCGCTGCTGCTGGTTGGCAGCTCCAAAGGCCCATCTGCAAGCGGCGTTGCCTACGCGCGCGAGCTGAAACAATAGGGGGGCTTTCATGGAAACCATTTTAGAAGTACAGGGCATCACCAAAACCTTTGGAAGTTTTGTGGCAAACGATGACGTCAGCCTCCAGTTATGCCGGGGGGAAATACACTCCCTGCTGGGGGAAAACGGCGCGGGTAAAACCACTTTGATGAATGTTTTGTATGGCCTATACCGGCCCACCCAGGGAACCATTCTGCTGGAGGGACGCCCCGTAAAAGCCAAAAACCCAAAGCAGATGCTGCTGGAGGGCATTGCCATGGTACACCAGCATTTTATGCTGGTGCCCACCCTCACCGTGGCGGAAAATGTGGTACTGGGAAACCTACGGCCATTTCGGCCGGATATGGAGGCCGTCTCCCGCCGCATCCAAGAACTGGCCGAGGAACTTGGCTTCTCGCTAAACCCAAAGGCAAAAATAGGCAGCCTCAGCGTGGGGGAACGCCAGCGGGTAGAGATTATCAAAGCCTTGTATCGGAACATCAAGGTGCTGATACTGGACGAACCCACGGCGGTGCTTACCCCCGGGGAAACGCAGGAATTTCTTGTGATGCTGCGGCGGCTGGCCGCAAAGGGCATCGGCATTTTGTTCATCAGCCACAAGTTTGATGAAGTACTGAGCGTGAGCGACAGAATCACCGTGATGCGCAGGGGAAAAACGGTGGGCTGCCTAAGCAAAGAGGAATTCGACCAGCAAAAGCTGGCCCAGATGATGACGGGCCACGCGGTGGATTTCCATGTGAACCGCAATGCCTATACGGGCAAGCGAAAAAAACAAATCATACTGGATCATGTTTGCACCAGCTCCCACGTGGAAAAGCAGGGCCTAAAAAACATCTCTTTTTCGCTGGAATCCGGGCAGATTCTAGCCATTGCGGGTGTGGATGGAAACGGCCAGGACGAACTGCTCCATGTGCTACAAGGTCTTTTGAAAATGAGCTCGGGAAAAATGCAGTTGGTAGACACCGAGGTGACAGACAAAAAGACCCGCAAGCACCTTGCGGGCCAGGTGGGCTATATCCCGGCCGACCGGCACATAGAGGGCCTTGTGCTGAGCATGAGCGTGGAAGAAAACCTAATTTTAGAAAACTACCGCAGCAAACCCTTTTCCAGCAAGGGCCTCTTGCACAAAAAAAGCATCGCCCAGTTTGCGGCCGATATGGTGAAAAAGTATGACATCCGGCTCAAGGCAACCGGGCAATCGGCGGGGAATTTATCCGGTGGGAACCAGCAAAAAGTGGTCTTATCCCGCGCTTTATACAAAAACCCAAAGGTCATTTTTGCCGCCTACCCCACCCGGGGCCTGGATGTGGGCGCCATTGAGAGCATCCACAACTTCCTCAACGAGCAGCGGGAAAAAGGGTGCAGCATTGTGCTGATTTCGAACGAACTGGACGAGGTGTTTACCCTGGGTGATATCATCTGTGTGATGTACGAGGGTGCCTTGATGGGGCTGTATCCTGCTGGGGAAATTAGCCGCGAGCAGGTGGGGCTGATGATGGCAGGAAAAAGCGTTTAAGCCCCTTCTCCCATTCAGAATGCGGCCCGGTTTTGCCAGGCCGCGCAGAATATAACCATGGGCCAGCCCCCTGAGAGGGCTGGCCCATCGCTTATTTTCGGCCTTTGTTGGCCCGATACCGTTTGATGAGGACCGAGAGAAGAACCCCGCAGCTTGTGGCTGCACACACCAGCGCGATGGCCAGCCAGGGCCAAACTTCTGGTTCCAGGTCACTTGTGCGTGGTGAACGTACACCGTTCCCGGTGCCCCCTTGGCCCGAGCCACCTGGCTGCACCGTGTTGCTTGTGGAAGAAGCCGGCGGCGCAGAAGAGGAACTGGTAGAACTGGTAGAACTGGTAGAACTGCTTGAACTGCTGGAACTGCTTGAACTGCTGGAGCTTGTTGGATGCTGTGGCAAGATGAAGTCCAGGTTGCCGCCACTTACTACCCCTTCATCGCGGAACTCCACCACCAGCACATGGTGCCCCTCCGGCAGGGTACGCAGGAATTCCTTATACAATGTCACCACCACACTGCCCTCTTCGGCCTTGCCCAGCACAGGTTCATAGCCACCGGGATATCCGGTCAGGTTCACCATCGTTGGGTTCACCACCGTTTGGGTCAAGGTGTGGTCGTCCAGCGCTACCCGTATCATATTGGCGTATTTCCCCTGGAAGGTAACCACCATATCCCTATCTAAATTAATGGGCTGTTTGGGGTCGAAGGGGACAATGGGCTGGTGTGGTGCGGTTATGGTTACCGGCACACTGTCGCTGATGGCACCATTAAACACACTGGTAGCGGTCACTGTCAGGGTGATGGCCTCCTCGTGGATGCTCACTGTCAGGATGGCGCTGTCAGCGCCATCGGCCACAATGCTGGTGTTGGCGCTGCTGTTACCGCTCACGCTCCACAGTAAATCCGCACTGGCCGTGCCTTCTTTTTCCACCGTGGCCGTAAAACGGAAGCTGTCGCTCCGCGCCACCTCGGCGCTGCGCGGGCTGATGCTTACCCCTAGCACAGCCGGCTGTGGCACCACATGCACCACCGCCACGTGGGAAAATGCCCTGCCACGGTTTGCTTCATCTGGGCCCGCTTTGGCCTCGCAATAATAGTAATAGGTACCCAAGGGTTTATCTTGGGGCAGTTTAAAGTTTGTCGCGTTGGCACCGCTTATCAAGCTACCGCCTATATTGCTGTTGGTGGTATTTTCATACCACTGGTATTGTATCGCCGCTGCACTGCCACTGGTGAGGTTGGACGCCGTGGCTGTAATGGACACCGCATCCCCGATGGGCTGGTCGATACTGGCGGGGGGCTGGCTGCTAAAATTCACCAGTGGGTTGATGCTGATGCTGCCGGTATTCGCCACCCCGCCGTAGTTTACCGTTGCACCGTTATTTGCGATATTGCCTTTGTTGGTTAGGGAGACCCCGTTTTTTAGCTGCAAGCTGGTGTTCGCCGGTAAAGTGAGGGTGGAGCCGGCGGGAACGGTGAAGCTATCGGTGGGGGTAAGGGTTTGGCCCGCATTGCAATAGGATTGCCCTACTGCCCCTTCAATGATGATGCCATGCCAGGCTGCTTTTTGAGATTGGTCTTGAATAACGCCCTGGGTGGTTACCACCACACCATTTCCTGTAGGCGCGGTGGTGAAGCTGCCTGGGTTGCTGGCCAATCCGCTGTTTCCCACTCCACCGCCTATGCTGGCCCCGCCAGCGCCGGACGCCACATACACCGTGCCGCCATTGATGGTAACAGCCGCGCCTGCACCCGCCTCGGTGTCGGTGGCAAAACCGCCGCCACCGATACCGGCGCCCAGCCCATCGCCCACCGCCGTTACCACGCCGCCGTTGATGGTGAAGCTGCCGCCCGGGCCCAGTTTCCCGCCGCCAATGCAGGCTCCGCCGCCACCCAGTTCGCTGATGGCGGCCACCACCGTGCCCCCGTTGACAACCACTACACCGCCGCTGCCAAAATCATAGGCCCCGCCAATGCCAGCGCCATACTGCCCGCTGGTGGCTTTGATGGTGCCGCTGTTGATGGTGATATTGCCGGCATTTTTTAGATACGCCGTACCTAATTCACCAAAGCCACCGCCAATGCCCGCGCCCACACCCGTTGAGCTGGCTTCCAGGGTACCGCTGCCGCCTATTACCAGCGTGGCCCCTTGTGGCACAAAAACACCTGCAAAGGTTGGGCCACTGATGAGTTTGTTGTTGCCCACCAAGGTCATGTTCACTGTGGCGCCCCGCATGTCAAACGCGCATTTCAGGGTGGCGGATGAGATGGAAATGTTCACCCCTGCCAGGGTGATGTTTGCCGTAACACCGCTGGCCACCTTGATGCCATGCGTGGTGGCCACGGCAGGGTTTTTGTTGGAAATTGTGAGGGGGGTTCCGGTGTGCACCGTTAAAATAGCCGCCGTGCCATCGAAGGAATAGTCAGCCCCCTCTGTCCCCCCTGTCACCGCGAAATCGCTGGCGGTCAGACTCATGGGTGCCAGTGCCAACTCATCTTCCACCGAAAAACCCGCCCTAGAGAGAAGGGCCCCCGCGGGCACACAGTCTCCCTCATGCCCATCCGCTAAGGCACAGCCCTCGGCAAGCGTGCAGGGCGTAAAAGGCACACAGTCTCCCTCATGCCCGGCTACCAGGGTGCAACCCTCGGTAAGCGTGCAGGGCCCAGCAGGCACACAGTCGCCCTCGTGCCCGGCTGCCAGGGTGCACCCTTCGGTAAGCGTGCAGGACCCAGCAGGCGAAAGCGGCGCACAGAGCGCACAGCTATGCAAACACGCCGCCCCCGGCACTGCGGGCGCAAAGGCACAGCCCTCGGTATGTTGCAGTTCCCCCGCTTCATTTCGTGTTTCACAGCCCAGGTTACAGGGCGTTTCCGCCACTGCCGCCCGGTAGCCACAGCTCTCATCATGCTCTAAGTGGCAGCTGGCCGTGCCCCCCTCTGCGGTTGCGGCCGAGGCAAAAGTGGGTAGGCCCAGGCCCAGCACCAGCAGCACCGTTAATAGTGCAAACCCCAGTTTTTTTCCTGTCCTTTTTTTTCCTGTCATGTCTCTACTCCTTTTTAGACCCATTTTCAGGAATCACGAAAAAGGCCCCCCTTGAGCATGCTTTTGTCCTCTGCTCCCTTTGCCTCGTTTCTCCTGTTTCGATAACCCGTTTGTGCTTGCCCCCTCGCCGTTATCTAACGACAAAACCAACCCTCTGCCATATTTTCGCACAGGATTATGGTTACTCTTTTTGGTTTTAGGGGCGGTGGCCAAGCCACATGTTTTGGTCTATTCCGCAATGCCCTTTGCCATATAGACCGTTTTTTTACCGCCAGTATCTCACGGTATAGTTTTTTATCATTATAGACAGTCTACGCACAGGCTCTGTTCCGGTTTTGGAGATTTGCAAAAATTGATGCCGGTTCTTGTTTATGTGGCCCCTACTCGCGGGCAGTAAGAAATAAAGCAAAAAAACCGACCTTTGGTTTCCCAAAAATCGGTTCTGGCCGGGTATATCCCAAAACGGGCAAACCCGCCTAGGCGGGATGCTGGCAGGGCTTTTGGCAGCAGCCTATGCCTCTAAGACAATATTTCCAGCAATAATATCCTGGCATATTTCGTCCATTTTTTGTGCCACTTCTTCTGGCACCTCCTCATGGTAGCTTCCCGGCCCCACCACGCCATTGGCAATATCCCCCACCAAAGCCTGGCCGTTTTCACCCCCAACCACCAGGTGGGCCGCCAAAAGTATCATGGCGCTGTTGCTCAGGCGTATACTCCCATACGCCCCGCCAGGGCTTCTCTCAAACATCTCGGCCGATTCCATCAGCAGGCACTTTACCCTGCCGCCAGCGGCTTCCAAAACACCTGCATTGCCCGCATCGGCATAGCTAAAAATCACATCCACCCCCTGGGAGTGTATCTGCGTCTCGGCTGTCTCTCTGCATTTTTCGGGGCTGTTCCAACCACCCACCGCAGCCGAGGTAAACTGCGCTTCAGGGTTTACATGCCGCAGCCCTTGGCCCATTCCACGCATCACCTCTATCGTGGGTTTCATCATAGCTCCGCCCACAAAACCCACGGAATTGCTGGCCGTCAGCATCCCGGCCAGCGCCCCGGCCAAAAAACCGGCTTGCACATTGTTGAAGTTTAGCGACGTGACATTTTGGGCCGTGAAAGTGAAGTTGATACCGGCAAAATGGCTGCCAGGGTAAACCGAAAACACCTCTTCCACCGCCTCTTGGTACTGCCACCCCGGGGCCACAATTAAATCGTACCCCTCCTGCCCAAAACGGCGAAAGACGGAGACCATCTCCTCTTGGGGCACATTCTCCTGCACGGCTATGGAAAACCCCAGAATATCCTGTGCTTGCCGCATTCCCTCGTAGCAATCGTTGTTCCACCCGGCGTCAAAAATGCCGGTTTCCAGCACCAGCGCGGCCTTTAGCCCCGCTTTGGCCTGTGGCGCGTCATCGCGGGGCGCGCTTTGGGAAACCGAAAAGGACTGTGCGGCGGGCGCGTTGGCGCAGCCAGCCAGCAGTACCGCCGCCAGTAGCAGGGCCATCCCTGCAAAAATACCCTTCAAGAAGGAACCTCCTGTGTTACTGTTCTTCGTTACCTGCCACCATTTAGCCAAATTTTTCCCTATAGGCTCTGGGGGTAAGCCCCACATACCGCGTGAACAGCGTGTAGAAATTCTGTGGGTTTTTAAAACCCACCTGATAGACAATTTCGTTCACCCGATACTGGCTGTATAGCAGCAGCTCCTGCGCCTTTTCCACACGTCTGCGGCGAATAAACTCATGCACACCCATGCCGGTTTCCTCTTTAAAGGTGCGGGCCAAATGTGCCTTATGGGTTTGAAAATGGGCTGCCAAACTCTCCAGCCCCATATCTTCCTGTAAATTTTCTTGAATATAGCCAATAATTTGGCGTATGCGCTGGCTATACGGCCCGGCTTCCGGGCGTTCTCCCTGTTCCACCTGGGCCCGGAACAACGCCAGGAAACTTGCCTTCATCTCCTCTACGGTGCTGTTTTGTATCTCCTCCAGCTTATGTAAAGCAGGGGTGTCCTCCCCTGTGTGCCCACGCAAAAGCTGCTCCTCTGTAAAAATGCCCCACAAAATGGTGTTTAGCTGGTCTAGATAGTGCAGTTGCATCACACCAGAAAGGTCGCTACGGTAGAGTTTTTCCAGTTCCTCGGCCACCGTGGGGAAGGAATTGGAGGAAAGTGCGCTGCGCAAATTGGCAATACGCGCTTCTAGGTGGCGCTGCTGGGTGGCATGGCTGGCGTTGTGCAGTGGGCTAAAATACAGAATATTTCCCAGCCCCAAAAACAGACGGTAGCGCAGGGCATCCTCACTTTCCTTTCGCGCTTTTGGCAGTTCTAGAAAAGAGGAATGCACTGCGCTTACCCCCATGGTCACGGTGCCCTTGCCGGCATTTTCCAGCATACACTTAAGCGCATGCAAAAGCTCGTGGCGGCTGCGGCGCAGTTGCCCCGCCTCCATCTGTTTGTCAAACAGGGCCAGCAGCAACACCTCCCCAGAAGGAAGGCTGCAAACCCCCAGCTTTTTTACGGAAAATGGCAGGCAGGCCAGCGGCCAATCCTCTCCCTTTAGCCGTGGCGCATTCTCTGCCCGGACACTGGCAAACAGGTATTGCCAGTGCTCTGCTTCGGGTTGCAGGGCCTGCAGCAGGGCTTCGCTGTTCCCGGTTTCAAGCCACTGTTCCAGCGGGGCGCTTAACAAAAAACCGCCGGCCTTTGGCCCTGGGGGTGCGGCACCCTCAGGGGCGGGTTCTGGCCTCTGATGGTGCCGCACCCGCTGCAAAGCGGTATACAAAACATCCGGCGTCAACGTGTCCTTGATAAGATAATCCAGCCCCCCCAGCCGTATCACCTGCCGGGCATAGTCAAAACGCTCATAGCAACTTAGTATGATAAACGGCTGCTGGGCATCGATTTGCCGGATGGCGGTTAGCAACTCTAGCCCATCCATCACCGGCATCTGAATATCGCTGATGACCAAATCTGGCCGGTGCGTTTGATAGAGTGCGAAAGCCTCGGCGCCGTTTTTTGCCTCGTAGGCAATGGCAAAGCCTGTTTCCTCCCAGGGCAACATGGCTTTCACAAGCTGCCTTGCGGGAAATTCATCATCCACCAACAAAATGGTTTTCATGCCTACCTACCTCATGTGCAGAAGGGGATGGAGAACGAAACCGTGGTACCCCTTCCCTCGCCGCTTTCTACCCGCAGGGTGCTGGCTGGGCCATACAGCAACTCCAGCCGTTTGTTCACGTTGGCCAGGCCTATGTGGCTATAACTGCGCTGGTTCACCAGTTCCCCGCTCATCATCTGTGCTTGGCGCTCCTTAGATATTCCCACCCCATCGTCCTGCACCGTAACAACCAACCTGTTTTCTCGTTTTTCAAAATGTAGCGCAATGGCCCCGCCATCTGCTGGGGCAATGCCGTGAAAAAGGGAATTTTCCACTATGGGCTGCAAAATGAGTTTGGGAAGCAAGGCAAAACTCACCTCTTCTTTGGCCGTATAGGAAAACCGTATCTCAAACTCATACCGTCCACGCTGCAATTGCAGGTAATTTTGCGTATTTTCCACCTCTTCCATCACGCTGGCCATGGCGCCAGAAGAAGACATGCTGGCACGTAGCAGGGCGTTAAACGCGGCAATGGTTTGGGCCAGTTCATCGTTGTGGGCGGTCAAGGCCATATATTTCATGCTATTCAAGGTGTTGTGGATAAAATGCGGGTTGATTTGTAGCTGCAATAAATCAAGCTGGTTTTGTACCAGGGCCACCTCATACTCTTTTTCCTTTTTCTGTTGTTCCACCAAGTCTTCGTTTAGGCGGCGGATATCCCCCACCATGGTGTTAAACCCGTTCATCAGTTCCTGCATTTCCCCACTGCTGCGCCCGGAGATATCCTCTGGGTAGCCGCCCGCACCCAAAGTAACCATTGCGGCTTTCATGCGGTTGATGGGCTGTGTGATGGTTTTGGCTATGGAAAAGCTGAGCAAAAGCACCAGGAGCAAGGCCACCGCGCACATGCTTAAAACCACCTTGTTTAAATCTTCCAGCCCCGAGCGAAAGTTTTTTTCCGTCAGCACACAGGTTAAGGTCCACTCCGGGTAACCTGAAACCGGGGTGGCATACACCCGGAAATCCTGGTTCACCTCCTCGGGGCTCATCTGGCTATAGGTTCCCCGCCCGGTTTTGTATATAACCGCACCTGTTTGGTCGGTTAAAAAACAGGCATCAAAAGAATCGGCCGCCAGGGTGTCCAGCGCCGAAAACAGAAAGCTAGATTTTAGGTTGATGGCCACCGTACCCAAGGTTGTATAATACTCAATGGGGTCGTAGAGGTTGCCCAAATAGGTGATGCTGCTGTCGTCCTCCGGCCCCATGGCCACGGGAAAAGAGTTGGGGCGGGTAAAACTGCGGGTACGCGAGGAGATGCAAAACTGTTTAAAATCCTCGGAGCGCGCCACCAGCTTGGAATAGGGGGGAAGTGAATAATAGGAATGGATGATGTTTTGGTCTTGATCAAACGCCACAATGGACGCAATATAAGAGGCCTGGCTGGCGATATTGGTGAGACGGCTTTGCACCGCGGCCATCGAGGTGGCGTCCACCCCTGTGCGGCTTATTTCAATCATATTATTGCGCAGGGTGTTATCGTTGATGATGGCCATGTGCAAGCTTTGTATTTGTGTGAGGGAACTTTTCAGTTCGGTGTCCATCAGGCGTATTTTCCGGCCCAGTACATCGTCCATCTCTTTTAAAAGCTGTTCTGCAAACAGGTTGCTAATAAGCAATGCAAGGGCAAAAAAAGCGGTTAGAATCACCACGGAATAGTATACCGTCATTTGTACGCTGAGGTGGTGGATGCGAAAACGGAAACGTTTCATAGTATGGCTTAGCACGCTGCCTTCCTCTATTGATTTGTTCTCAGTATAGCAATTAAACCAGTTTTGGGAAAGGTTTTGATAAAAAGCTAGGCAGTTATTGACAAAATGCAAACCTTGTTGAATGATTGTTTGCCTTTTTCCCGCTATAATAATACACAATTCACAACACCTTTGGGTACATGGAACGGGCAGGGGCTGCGGCACCCCCGGTGTTGCCCAAAGGCGCTGTGTAGGAGAAATTTTATGCGTATGACTGTGAATAAGGACGAACACGCCGGGCCCGGTATAAAACACCATTCTCACAGAGGGCTAACCCGTGTGCTGGGGCTACTGCTCAGCGCCGCCCTTGTGTTCTTGCCCGGTTGCCGCCCCGCCCCCGCCCAGTTGCCCGGCAGCCCCGCCAAAAAAAACGGGCCCGTGATTGGATACATTTGTAAAGAACTCTCCCAGCCATGGTTCACCTGGGTGTCCCGTTCACTTGAAATCACCTGCCTGCAATTGGGGGCTTCTGAGGTGATTACGGCGGATGTAAAAATGAGCCCGGTCAACTATCTCATCGCCCTGGATGACATGATCTCCCAGGGGGTGCAGGCCGTAATTGTGTGCCCGCCCGACGAAAAGCTCGGCATCGTAACGGCAAAAAAATGCGCAGAAGCCGGAATTTTGCTCCTGGCCGATTCAGACCCTTTATATGGAGAAGATGGCCGCCTTTTAGCGCCTGCCATCACATTGGATGGCTATGCCTGTGGGCTGAAAATAGGGCGCTGGCTGGGCAGCCACCTGGAAGAAATGGCCATCCCCCAGCGTCAAGTGGGTTTTCTCTGCCTCACGGTAAAAGCGGTACGAGACTACATCCCCCGGCACGAAGGGGCCGTGGACGGCTTTTTAGAGGTCTACCCCGGGTTTTCCACCACCCGCATTTTTTATGCCGATTATGATGGCACCTCGCAGGCGGCGTTCAACGCGGCATCGGCTGTCATCACGGCACACCCGGAGATACGCTACTGGGCGGCCATGGCTTCCAACGATGAAGGGGCCCTCAGCATCTGCCGGGTGCTGGAACAAAGTGGAAAAAAAGAGGCCGCAGTTGTAGGGGTGGGCGGTTACTTGGCGCGGGAAGAGTTTGAGAAGGGGACGGAATGTTTCAAGGCCTCGGCCTATATCAACGCAAACCAAACCGGGCATCTGATTGCCATTGCTGTGATGGACTGGCTTACCAGCGGCATCCCGCCCTGGCAGGAGTTTATAACGCCCGGTGAGGAGTATGGGAAACGTCTTCTTTCCGCCAACTTGATTACACCGGAAAACTACCAGGAGGTGATGGCGGCGTAACGGGGTGCTTATACGGGATATGAGGAGGAATAAATGGGATGAAAACAACCCTAAAAACCAAACTTTTACAAGCATTGCGCGCGGTCTATTTTCCACTGGTGGCCTGCCTACTCTCTTTGGCACTGGGGGCCATCATCATCGCGGTTCTGGGTTTTGATTGGAAACTGGCCTGTGCCAGCTTGATAGAGGGCTCTCTTGGCAGCAAGAAGAACATTGCGGAAACCCTGATTAAAGCGGTGCCTTTGCTGTTCACCGGCCTCTCTTTCGCCATTGCAAAGCGCTGCGGGCTCATCAACCTGGGCGGCGAGGGCCAGGTGTATTTGGGGGGCCTTTTTGCTACCGTGGCCGGGGTATACTTTACCGGGCTTCCCGCCTTCTTGCACCTGCCTTTGGCCATATTGGCTGGGGCCTTGGGCGGCGGCCTTTGGGGCCTGTTGGCCGGCTGGCTTAAAAACCGCTTTGGGGCCAGCGAGATGATTACGGGCATCATGCTAAATTATATTGCGGTTTTGCTCATCAGCTTTTTTGCCACCGGCCCCATGAAGGACCCCACCAGCGACTTTCCCCAATCGGCTGTGGTGGGCCCAGGCGCCAGTTTGCCCCGCCTATTGGCGGGTACACGGCTACACGCCGGGGTCATTTTGGCCATCCTTTGCGTGCTGTTCTACTATGTTTTACTCTGGCACACCACCCGTGGGTATGAACTGCGAATGGTGGGGCTGAACCCCCATGCCGCGCGCTACTGCGGCATGAATGTGGCCCGCAATGCCCTGCTGGCCATGTTTTTGGCGGGCTGCTTTGGGGGGCTGGCCGGTACCAGCGAAATTTTGGGCATTCAAGGCCGCCTTTTCCCGGATTTTTCCCCCAACTATGGCTTCGATGGAATTGCCGTGGCACTACTGGGCGGAAACAAACCGATGGGAATTGTGATTTCCAGCCTATTGTTTGGCATTTTGCGTAGCGGCAGCAACAAAATGCAAATGGCGGCAGGCGTGCCCTCTGCCGTTATTCAAATGATTCAGGCGTTCGTGATTCTATTCGTTGTGGGCCGTGAACTGTTCAACATATTCAAACCCAAAAAGCGCAAAAAAGCCCGTGCCGCACAGGAAGGGGGGCATTGAGATGTTGCAGGAAATCACCAATTTTCTGGCCACCGATATGCGAACGGCCGTTCCCATATTGCTGTGTGCCCTGGGGCTGGTGTTTAGCGCCAAAGCGGGCATTGTGAACATTGGTGCAGAAGGTATGATGCTAACCGGTGCCCTCATGGGTGTGGTGGGCTCCTACTATTTTGGGAATGTGTGGCTGGGCGCCATTTTGGCCATGGTCAGTTCCCTGCTGGTGGCCTTGCTGTTCGCCTTCTTCACCGTTACCGTAAAGGCCGACCAAACCGTGGTGGGCACCGCCATCAACATGCTGGGCCTCGGCCTGACCTCCACCCTGGATCGCGTCATCTTCGGGCTCAATACCTCCCCGCCCCCCATCGCCGCATTCACCCCCCTGCCCCTGCCGCTTCTCAGTAGCATTCCGGTACTGGGGCCCGCATTTTTCAACCAATCTCTGCCGGTGTACCTTGCCTTTTTATGCGTGCCTGCCGCCTGGTGGGTGATGTATAAAACCAACCTGGGGCTGGATATACGCGCCGTGGGCGAACACCCCCTGGCCTGTGCCACGGTGGGTATAAACGTACAGAAGGTGCGCTACGCTACCATTTTGTTTAGTGGGCTCATGGCCGGTTTCGCCGGCACCTTCGTATCGCTGGGCTCCCTGAGTTTCTTTACGGAGAACATGGTGTCTGGGCGGGGCTTTATGGCCGTGGCGGCCGTTATTTTTGGCAATTTCAACCCCGTGGGGGTGCTGTTTGCCGCACTGGTGTTTGGCGCTGGGGAAGCGGTGATGTTCCGCTTGCAGGCCGCCGGCACCGAAATCCCCTTCCAGTTCTTGCTGATGGTGCCCTATGTGCTAACCATATTGGCCCTGTGTGGCTTTGTGGGCAAAAGCCAGGTGCCTGCGGCGTCTGGCGAACCCTATAACAAAGAGTGAGGAGGCAGAGCATGGCCTTTTTGGAGATGCGCGATATCAGCAAAAGTTTCCCGGGCGTGGTGGCCAACAGCCATGTCAATCTCACCGTAGAAAAGGGTGAAGTCCACGCGCTTTTGGGTGAGAATGGCGCGGGAAAATCCACCCTGATGAACATCCTATACGGGCTATACCAGCCCGACGAAGGCGAAGTTTGGCTGCGGGGTAAACCGGTACAAATCCGTGACCCCAAAGAGGCCATTGCCCTGGGCATCGGAATGGTGCACCAGCATTTCATGCTCATTCCGGCCCTCTCGGTGATTGAAAATGTGGTGCTTGGCATGCGCAAAAACAAGGTGAGCCTCAACTTGGCGAAGGCCGCCGAAGAAGTGCAGGCCCTGGCGGCCCGTTACAACATGAGCATAGACCCCTACGCCAAGGTTTGGCAGTTGAGCGTTGGCCAGCAACAGCGCCTGGAAATTCTAAAAGCCCTGTACCGTGGGGCCGACCTGTTGATTCTGGACGAGCCCACCGCTGTGCTAACCCCCAAGGAGGTGGAGGAGCTGTTCGTGATGGTGCGGCAGCTTACCGCCGAAGGGCATACCGTTATTTTTATCACCCACAAATTGGCTGAGGTGATGGAGGTTTGCCTGCGCTGCACGGTATTGAGGCAGGGCAAGCTGGCCGCCACGGTGGACACCTGCCAAATCTCCAACAAACAGGAACTGGCCCGTTTGATGGTGGGGCGAGACGTGGAGCTAACCACCACCAAAGCCCCTGCCCAGTTGGGCGAGGTGGTGCTGGAGGTAAGTGGTTTAAGCGCCCTCAACAACAAAAAACTACCCGCGCTAAAGGACGTGGCTTTTTCCATACGGGCCGGAGAAATATTGGGCGTGGCCGGGGTGGATGGCAACGGCCAGAGCGAACTGGTGGAATGCCTGACAGGCTTAAGAGAAACCGCGGGTGGCACCATCACCATTGGCGGAAAGAACATGGCCAACCACCGCCCAAGAGAAATTTTGGAACAAGGGGTTTCCCATATCCCTGAAGACCGGCACAAAATGGGAATGGCTGCGGACATGTCTGTGAAAGAAAACCTGATGATGATGAACTATTTTAAGCGGCCTTGTTCCCGCTATGGCATCATCAACTGGAAATGGGTAAGCCACCACGCACAGGAACTCTGTGAAGAGTTTGGTGTAAAAACCCCCTCTGTGGAGGAATTGGCCGGTAAACTATCCGGCGGGAACCAGCAAAAATTTGTGGTGGGCCGTGAACTGGAAAGCCAGCCGACATTGCTGGTGGCCATGCACCCGGACCGGGGGCTGGATATTGGCGCCACAAAATACATACAGTCCCGCATTTTGGAAGAGAGGAACCGTGGCGCGGCCGTTCTGCTTGTTTCCACCGAACTGGATGAAGTGATGGAACTGTCGGACCGCATCATGGTGATGTATGAGGGAGAGGTGATGGGCATTCTACATGCAGAACACGCTGCCAGGGAAGAGATTGGCCTGATGATGGCGGGTGCACACCAGTAGCCATGGGCCGGAAGGTTTTGGTTTCTCCCGGCCGCCGGCCGGAGGAGATATTGAGGAAGAAAAATGAAAAGGAGACATGTTTCATGAAAAAATCTTTACTCGCTCTCGCTTTGATCGCCTTGCTCGTTCTTACCGCCTGCGGCGGCACCCAGCAAGCTGCCAGCAGCGCCCCGGCAGCAGCAAGCACGGCGGCCTCTTCGGCGGCCGCACAAGACGGTTCTGCGGCGCCTGCCAGCGCGGAAGGCACCCTGCGTGTGGCGCTTTTACTGCCCGGGTCCATCAATGACAAAGGCTGGAACGCCAGCGCCTATGAAGGTTTGAAAACCGTGGAAAAAGACCACGGCGTGGAAGTGGCCTACCAGGAGAATGTGGCTCAATCAGACATGGAGGGCGTGTTTTGGGATTATGCCTCCGAAGGATATGACCTGATTATCGGCCACGGCTACCAGTTTGGCGATGCGGCCGAAAAGGTGTGTGCCGAGTTCCCCGAAGTGGATTTTGTTGTGCTGAACGGCAACAACTCCAATGGTACCAACCTTTGCTCCTACAGCTTCACCGGCTGGGAAACAGGCTACTTGGGCGGCGCATTGGCCGGCCTGCTCACAGAAAGCAACCAAATTGGCGCCATTGGCGCAGAGGATACCCCCGCCATTTCCAACGCGATGGTCGGTTTTCAGGCTGGCGCCGCCGCCGTGAACCCCGAAGCCAAGGTAACCGTAACCTACGTAAACACCTGGGATGATGTGGCCAAAGGCAAAGAAACAGCGCTGGCCATGATTGACAGCGGCAGCGACGTGGTGACCTGCAATGCCAACGCCGTGGGCCTGGGTGCCATTGAGGCGGCCAAAGAACGCGGCACCTATCACATTGGCTTTGTGGACGACCAATACGAAGTGGCCCCCGAAGTGGTGGTGAACAGCGCCCTGCAAAGCAACCAGCGCCTGGTGGCTGTGGTTGTGGAAAACGCCCTGGCCGGCACCCTCAAGTATGAGGTGAACATTTCCGGCATTGCCGATGGCGCTGAGGGTTTGGCCCCCTGGTATGACTGGGAGGACAAACTAGACCCCGAAATCCTCTCTCAAATTGACCAGATTCGCCAGGATATTGTAGACGGTAAAATTAAAAGCCCGCTATAGGGAACGGCAAATACCAAAGGCCCGAAGAGCAGGTCCACTTTCCGTCAAGTTTCGTTTCTGAACAGGAAATGTGCGGTGCTTTGGCCCCGCACATTTTATTTTTAGGAGGCAGTCATGCAAAAAATAGACCATGTGACCATTGCCACAGTAAACCCTCAAAATGAGGTGATTGCAGATGGCGCTTTGGTGATAGAGGCGGAAAAAATTTTGTGGGTGGGCGCGCGGGAGACCTGCCCCTACCCCGATGATACCATGCAAACGCGGGTGGACGGCGGCGGAAACCTGATGATTCCAGGCATTGTAAACGCCCACACCCACACGGTGTACTTTTTGGCCCGTGGTTTTGGTATGGACAGGGATTTAAAAGAGTGGTTACAGGTGGCCACGTGGCCCTACCTGGCCGTGCTAACCGCCCAGGACGCATACCGGGGGGCCTATCTTGGTTATTTGGAAAACCTGCGCAGCGGGGTAACCTGCCTGGTGGATAACTACTATATGGCGGCCAACCGAAAAGAGAACGCCGATGCGGTATTGAAAGCAATGCAAGACACCGGCATTCGCGGTGTACTGGCACGGGGCTACCACGATGTCTCTTTCAACGTACCCCCTGTTTTCCTAGAGGATGGCGAGGAAGTGGCCGCAGAGTATGCCCGCCTGCTAGAAACCTGGCAAGGGGCAAACGGTGGGCGTATCCATTTGTGGATGAGCCCGGTAAACCTCCTCTACTGTTCTCCAAAGTCTATCCAAAAAGTGTATGAGGTGGGTAAAGCCTATGGGGTGGGCGTCCACACCCATGTGGCCGAAGCCCGCTTTGAGGTGGAGGAAATTCAAAAACGGTATGGCAAAACCTTCCTGGAAGTATTCGATGGCTTGGGCGTACTGGATGAAAAATTCCACTCGGTTCACTCGGTATGGTTAAGCGAGGGGGAAATGGAACTACTGGCCGCGGCGGGTGGCACCATGATGTACAACCCCGCCAGCAATTTGCTTCTCGCTTCCGGTATTGCCCCCATTGAGACGATGCGGGAGAAGGGTGTGCGTGTGGCCTTGGGCACCGACGCCCCAAACAACAACCAAGATATGCTGGAAAGCATGAAGCTGGCGGCCATCCTTCCCCGTATGGAGCGGCACAACCCACTGGCGGTTTCTTCCGCACAGGCACTGCGTATGGCCACCATTGCGGGTGCAGAGGCCCTGGGGATGCAAGAAGAAATTGGCTCCATCGAGGCCGGAAAACAGGCCGATTTGGTTTTGGTGGATATGCACTGCCTGCACAATGTTCCCGTGCATGACCCCGTGGCCAACCTGGTGTACTCCGCCAACCAGCACGATGTGACCGACGTTTGGCTGGCGGGCGAGCAGGTGCTAAAGCAGCGGCAATTTACAAAACTGGATGAAAAGGCCGCCATAGAAGAAGTGGAACATAACAGAGAGCAAATCGCCGAGCGCGCCCGCCAGTTTACCTTATAAAAAATCCGCACACAGTGTTGGCAAGCCGCTTAATAGCCACGTTTTTTCAAATCCGCCACAAGGGAGACATAAAACTCCCGCACGTCAAAACCCGGAATATTTTCCCGGTTCAAATCGATGACATCCCCGTGCGAGATGCCGCGTTTTCCACGGGGGCTAAGCGAGGTAACCGCCTGCCCCCATTTAGCGGAATCCACCGAAACCAGCCCATCGTTTTGCCCGTCGTAGCGTTTTACAAGCATATGGCTGACATTCAAGGGGAATTTTCCGCTTCTGGCCTTCACACAATAGGATGTGACGCTTTGGTACAGCACCCCTGGCATGTCCGGGGTATTTTGGTTTCGCTCTGCGCAGGCAGCGGCCGTCAAATCCTGGAGGGCTGCCAGAAAATCTGTAGATTGTTCGCCAAATTGTTTAAGCGCCTTGTTGTAGGAACGCGCCACAAATTGGCAGAGGCCTGGCGGCGCTTTTTTCAGCAAGTTCTCTGCAAACACACAGCCATGGTGCGGCGTGTTGATGGTGGTCAAGCTTGCCACATACTCTGCCATGCCCTGGTGCGAAAGTGCCGCGCGGCAATCCAGCCCGCCTTTGGAATGCGCGATGATGTTCAGTTTACCGCAACCCGTTTCCTCCACTATTTCGCGAATGCGCACCGCCAGCTCCCGCCCGCTGTCCTCCACCGATGCCGCCGACTGCTGCTGCCCATAATACACGGTTGCACCGTTTCGTATCAGTTCCGCCGGAATTCTGCCCCAGTAGTTCAAATAGCGGAAATCCCGAAAGAACACCCCATGAACCATCAGCAAGGGGTATTGGGTTTCACATTGCCTACTTTGGGCCCGTATTCCATTGATTGTATACTTTTCGGTTTCATATTCCACCTCGGCCCAGCCTATACGCACCAGCTTTAACAAGTAGTACAGGTTCAGCAGCGGCACCCAGGCAAACACAGCGCCCAACACACGGTATTTGATGCCCAACTGAACCGAGGTGAAATACACGCGCAGCATGCCGCCCCAAAACACAAGCGCCTCCCCGAGGATGGCGAACACAAGGCCCACAATAAAGAAAACCAGTTGCCCAGGCGAATCCGCCGTGTTCCAGGGAAGCATATGCTGAAAAGCAAAATAGGCCGCGAAACCCTGTAGCACAGCGGTGGCAAACGCGCTAATCATGAAGATGCACAGCAGCTCGCAGCCGTTGGATAGCGCGCGGATGCGCGCGGGCAGTTTGAGCAAGCCCTGCGGTACCACCACAATCACGATGACCGCCACAGCGCACACAACCGCCACAAGCATTTTTATCGCCCAGGGAAGGGGAATATGGAGTTCCGCCGCAAGAAAGGTGAAAATCGTGTGCAAATTGACGCTTAGCACAACCACCATGCTGTACAAGATACGCCTAAAAAGTTTCATATGCCTGTCTCTCTCCTTGGTTTTCCATGGCTAAACCAGTGTTCCGGTTCGTACGCGCCGCGCCAAAACGGCCAGCGGCAGGGCGCAAGGCAGCACCATAGCTTTTTGCCATACCGTAAGAAACCGGTATGGGGGCATGGTATGGAAAAAACACCCTGGCCCGCTTGCAAAAAGTAGATATGTTTCATCATAACATAAAATATCCGTATCAAAAAGATGTGTTCCTCTTTTTGGATACGGATATTTTAGCCTATATATGTGTGTGTTACAATGCACCAAAACCGTGGGAGCTGGCAGTGGCCCCGCCCTCCAGCACACCGGGGCTGCCTGTGTGGCTACTCATACACAAACTCGCACAAATAACCGCCGTTGTTACTGTCCCAGGTGATGTTGATATAGCTGACAAGCCAGGGGTTGAAGCTATCGAAGGAAAGGCTCTCGTCCCCGTCCACGTCCACCACATTCAGTGTCCACTCTGTGTTCATCCAGTCCCCTTGCGAGGCCAGGCCCACCAATTCAATGCTTTCCCCCGCCGGCAGAATCTGTGGCAGGATATCCAGGTCTTGGGAAGCTGTGGCGTTTGAAACGCCCATGTAGATGGCGTAGATGTCATAGGACGATTCGTTATAGACGGTAAAGCTGTATTGCCCATTGGTGTCGTTGCCTGTGCCGGTAACCGTGGGGGCCGCATCGGTTGGCGTTTCTGCTGGGGCAGCCGTCCCGCCGCCGTTCAGGTTGCCAACCACCGTAGCTGTAAGCGTGCCCCCCGCATCGGCTACATCGGCAGCCAGGCCTTGGTCGCCAAAATAGATGGCCACTTCGCTTCCATCTTGCAGCGGCACACGGGTAAAGGTGTATTCGTCGCTGTCCTCGTCCACCACCCGGATATCATAGCTGTCATAATCATAGGCAGGCACCGTCACATCCAAGGAACCGTTTGCCTTCAATACACTGGTGCTGCCCAGCAATTCCTGCCCCCAATCGTTTGAAGCGGTGGGGGAGATATAAATTTCGTTGAAAATATATCCGGACGCATTGGAAAAGGTGATGGAAAATTCTGTGGGCGCGGTGGACGCCGGCGCCTCTTTGGGGGCCAAGCCAGAAGCAAAGGCATCCTTTTGGCCTCCACAGCCGGCCAGTAGCAAGGCCATCATCAGTACAGCACAAACAATTTTTTTCATGGTTTCCTCCTCTTGGTTGTGTTCCCACCCCGGGGCTTTTTTGCAAAACGTGTGCGCAAACCTAAGCCGCGCCGGTACCCCATCACATGTGCTGTTCCTCC
>CAYYLW010000014.1:0-31302 GCA_964472465.1 uncultured Oscillospiraceae bacterium
CTTTAGGTAGCCTTACACCTCTCGAATTGCCCCATTTTACAATAGTTGTATGCATCGTTCTGCCTCCTTTTTATTGGGATATACTATGTATATCCCAATTAGGCAGGTAATGCAATATCAATCGCCTTGACACTCCCAACAGCTAAAGCAGTGGGATTCACAGGTGCATACACCAAAGCATTTCTGCGAGGCTTAAGCCCAATGTTTGCGGTGTGCCATCACCGCTCCTAGTTCAGTGCCTATAGCAAACTAGGCTGGCCTGCTGTTACCACAGTCCACAGGCGCGTGCATGATGTTGATTGCGCCCACACGGTCACGATGCGCAGAAAAGCCGCATCCACACAGATAGCTTCTATCTTTGGCGTGGTTTTTTTGTCCACAAGCCGGGCAAATTTGACTGGTATAGGCTGGGTTTACATATTCTACGTCCATGCCCGCCATTTTTGCTTTGTACTCAATATAGCTTGCCAGTCGAAAGAAACTCCAAGTGTGCAAATTCTTTTCGTTTTTACGGCTTGTTCTTGCCGTTTGTCTGATATTTTGTAGCTTTTCCATTCGGATGACGCCGACATTTTGCTTAATAGCAAAATTTACAATCTGGCGGCTGATTTTGTGGTCTTGGTCGCGCATCCAACGCTGTTCCTTGTTGTTTAGTTTGTGAATGGCTTTCTGCTTTTTGGCTTTGCCCAGCGCTTTGCGCTTTGCCCTATGTTTGCGCTTTTGATACTTGTTCATTCGACCGTTCCCACAAAACTTAGTTTTGCCGCTGTCTGTTACGGCCACAGCCGGGACCTTGAGCCCGATATCAACCCCCATTACATTTTTTCCGGCGCACACAGCCAAGGTTTCGTGAACCGCAATTTGTGCCATCCACTTACCATTTTTTTGTGTTATGCGCATTGTACCAAGTTTTCCGACCAAACGCTCTTTCTGATATTCTGTGATTTCAGCAGCTACCGAAATGCGATGGCTTTTGCCTTCCACAAATACAGGAAACACGATGGCATTTTCCCCTATGCGGTAGTTTTGGTTGTTCCACGTTGCCATCGGTTTGCGCAACACGGGCAAGGATTTTGTAACACCCCTCGTGTGCTTTTTCAAAATTGACTTGACCGTGTTTACTACCTCATTTTTGACCGAACTGGGCAATGCCGCACGAAAAGTGGTCGAAGAAAGGTGCGGCAAAGAGATTTGGGAAATGCAATAATCTATCAGGTCATTGGCCGATGCGATATATTCAGCAGTTGTTTGTTGCAAAAGAGCCGTTTGCGTCGCCGTGGGCAACAATTTGCACTGTACCGTGACCACTCACTTAGCCTCCCCTCGTTTTTTGTTCTTCAACATACTTCTGGATTGTGGCATTTGATACCTTTTTGCCTTTCATCCCACACCTAAAGGAGAGGGCTTTCCCGGCAAATTTTTGTAATTTTTTCGACTCCTTGCAAAAATTCTTCAAGCGTCTCTGGCTTTGTTTCTTCTTCCAACGCCCCTGCTGTTTGCTCTAGTGAACGATAAACGAGGTTTTTATCATAGTCCCCGGTTAGCTTGTAGTTTGGGTGCGATTCAAGCGGATACTTCAAGTCCTTGAACGGCGGCTTGCCTTTTGTATATACGATGCACTCCCCTACTGGCATCGCACGAACCGGTACTGTCAATAGTTATGCGCAAAAAGGAATAGAAACCAAAGGGAAGGGAATTAGCTGACGTCAGAGTCGATGTCTGGCTGTGGAGTGTCGAGATGGTTCATATTCATATATTTCTTGTTGCCCCACTCGGTGCCTGCGACATGTCGCAGGCGTGCGCAAACCAACATGAGTGCGGAGTTTCCATCGGGAAATGTGCCGACAACCCGCGTTCTGCGTCGAATCTCCCGGTTTAGCCGCTCAATCACATTGTTGGTGCGGATGCGAAGCCAGTGTTCGTACGGGAAATCCATGTATGCCAAGGTTTCTTCAATGCTGTCCTCTATCTTTTTGGCGGCCTCCTTTAGCTTCATGTCCCGCAGGTCTTTGGCCACCTGTTTGGCCTTTTCACGGGCAGCAACCTTGCTCTCCTGCGCGTGGATGGCCTTGTACTTGGCCTTGGTCAAAAGAAAGTCGTCATCGGCGGTAAGGTGGTCGCACTCGTAGGCGGTAATTAGTTCGCCGTTTTGGGTTTTGTCGGGGTTTTGCCCATAGTCGAAACGCTCGGCCATTGACTGCGCTATGGTCTGCCCCTTGCTGATGTGATAGGGCTTGAAATCGGTTGCGGCGATAGGCAACTCCCCCTTTCTATGAAAACAGGCGGCTTGCAAAAAGCCGCCTGTTTTGGTCATTATGGACTTCGGGCCAAATTGGCCCGAAGTCAGCTTTGCTTTGCGTTGTTCTGCATGATAAAATGGGAATAATTATATGAAACGAATTGAGGGGGTACATCATGGAGAACAAGCTGATACTATACATTGCCATGTCTTTAGATGGATATATTGCGGATAAGGACGGCGGCATCGGTTTCTTGGACGAAACAACAACTACCTTGCCAGACCTCGGCTACGAGAAGTTTTACAGCTCCATTGGGGCCATCATCTTTGGCGGAAAAACCTATCGGCAAGTGAAATATGAGCTTTCACCCGACAAATGGATGTACGAGGGGATGCCTTGTTATGTCTGTACTCGTCAGAAAAACCAGCCTGACCCCAATGTTTGCTTTACAGATTTGCCCCCGGCAAAGCTGCTGGAAACCATTCAGAAAGAGCATCCGGGCAACACTTGGCTGATGGGCGGTGGAGAAATCATCCGCAGCTTCATGCAGGAAAACCTCATTGACGAGTATTATATTTACGTCATGCCAACCGTTCTTGGCGACGGCATCCGGCTGTTCTCGGCGAACTTTCTCAAAGCCAACCTAACGCTGACAAGCTGCAAAAGTATCGGAGATATCGTTGAGCTGATTTACCAAAGAGCCGATACCAAAGATTGATGGAACAAACCTCGGGCCAAATTGGCCCGAGGCATTTTACTTTTCCTGCTGGGCCTTTTTCTCCGGCTTGGGCAGCTCGGGCTGCTTGGCTTTCCAATCACCCAAAAGCTGTCATTGTTTCTCTGGTTTGGGATTCTCTCATGGCACCGTGCCACCTTGATACTTGCCTTTTCCCAGTTGCGGCTACCCTTTGTTATTCGGGATAGCTGCCGCTGGAGGCGATCAAGCTGTTTCTGGCCTTTACTGAGGTATTTGTGGTTTGGATTCTGCCGCCCATAAGAACCAACGGCAAAATATTCAAGGCCCATGTCAAGACCGATGGGCGCACCTACCAATTTTATCCATTTTCGTTCTGAACCAGACGGTTTTCTTCTTCCACCTTACCGCAAACCGGGCTATACGGCCCCCGTATCTTTGGGCACTTTGGGTTTTCTGCGTATTACCCTCACATCTCCCACACCGAATGGTTAGTGCTACAAATGGAAATGGCGCCCGCGCTCAGACAATCGTTCACCGATTTTCTGTCACACACCATCCCCGCTGCAATCACAGGCTTTGTGGTCTCCTCGCACACCCAAGATACCACTTTCGGCCAGCCCGGCAGCACATTCAGCATGTCCGCCTTGCTAATTTCCATCTGTTTGCCAATGCTATGGTAGGAAAAAGAGTCGATAAGAAAGAACCGGTGTACTGTATAAAATCCAATCTCTTTGGCGTGACGCAGCAAGCTGGCCTTGGCGCTGATGATGCCATCGGCCTGGGTGTGCTGCTTCATAAAATCTGCCACCACATCCTTGCTAGAAAAGCCGGAAATCAAGTCCACATTCACAAATACCGTTTTCCCTGCCTGTTTTAGCTTTGCCACAATATCGGCAATGCTCACTAGATCTCCAAACAGCACAAACACAAGTTCGGCATGGTTGTTCACCACCAGCTCAATGTCGGTTTCTTCTTTCAAGGCGGGAATAACGGGGTTGTTCTCTAGTTTTTCAAGAATTCGTTTCATTTTCCTCTTCCTCATTCAGCGCCAGGATAAACTCGTCTACGTCCAGTACCAAGGCCTTTGCTGCCACGGCAAAGATGGGTGCTTGTACGTCCCGGTTCACCGCCACCAGTTTTTTCACCCTGGGAATACCTGCCAAAAACTGGGTGCTGCCCGATATTCCCACGGTGACAAGCAAATCGGCCTTGACCGCCGTTCCCGAAAGGCCTATTTGCCTGGTTTGGGGCATCCAGCCACGCTCCACCAGCTTGCGGGAGCAGGCAAACTGCCCCCCAAGACGCCGGGCATACCTCTCTAAAGTATCCAGGTCTTTTTTTTGTACCCCGCCGCCTGCCGCCACCAAAATACGGGCGTCGGCAATCCCGCTGCTGGGTGCCGGCTCGGTACCAATTAGGCGGAACGCGGCGTGCGGCTCTGCTGCGTAGCGCCGCATTAGGCGCGTTTGCACCGTGCAAGGCGTTTCCAGCGGTGCAAACAAGCCCGGGCGCACAGTGGCTATTTGAGGGAAGCCGCGTGTCTTGATAGAAGCGAGCAGGGTCTCTTCAAACGCAGGGCGTGTTTGCACCAGGCTTCCTGTTGCATCTAAAGCAAGGCCCGTACAGTCGGCCGTCAGGCCGGCTTGCAACCGCGCCGCAACTACAGGGGCCAGCGCGCGCCCCTCAGCAGTGGCACCCAGAAGGAACACCGCGGGCTGCTTCTCCTGGCATAATAACGCCAAAGATGCCGCCTTTGCGTTGCCTTCATAGGGGTTGGGCGTTTCAAAACACACCATTTCAGTGAACGGAAAATCCGCGAGTCTCCCGCTAATCGCCCCGACCTCCCGCGCAAAGCATACCCCCTGTATCTCCCAACCGGGCCCGGGCAGTAGGCGCTGTGCCTCGGCGGCCAACTCCCGGCACACAGAGGCAAACTCGCCGTTTTCACAAGGGCAGTACACCAAGATGATTTTGTTCATCGTGTTTCCCCCTGCAGCCGCTGTGTTTCCTGTTCTATCAGCCACAGGGCCTCTTTGGCAGTAACCACCTGGCACTCAGCCATTTGCTTAGCCTCCCGGGCCTGTACCCCCACCACCCGTGTGGGCGAACCTGCCGCCCCCAGCCGGGCTTCCTCGGCTGGGAAATCTGCCTTGCCCAGTGTTTGAATTTCCTGCTTTCGGCTTTTCAGTTTTTGCGCCAAACTGGCCGCCCGCACCAAAAAAAGGCTGGGCTCTACGCTCATGACAAAAGGGAAGGGGGCAAACCAAGAAACCAAATCCCCGCCCATATGGCAGGTGGCCTGTATTCCTTCCGGGTCTATCTGGTGCAGTTTTTGCACCCATGGCAGATACGCTAGTTCCAGTTGGGCCGCCAATGCCCCAGCCACCTGGGCGGTGTCTCCATCGGTGCTTTGCTTGCCGCACACCACCAGGCTAAAACCGCCCAGCGCTTTGAGCGCCTGGGCCAAAGTGTAGGAGGTGGCCAACACGTCTGCGCCGCGAAACGCGGCGTCGCACACCAAAACGGCATGATCCGCCCCCAGCGCCACCACTTCCCGCAACACCGTCTCTGCCGGGGGAGGGCCCATCGTAATGGCCGTCACCTCACCGCCCAGCGCTTCTTTTACGCGCAGGGCGGCCTCCACCGCCGCATAATCATACATATTTAAAATACTGCCCGCCTGTCCCCGTTCAATGTGGCCGGTGTCGGCGTTCATCTGCACCGCCCGGTTTGGCACGGCTTTTACGCATACCGCTATCTTCATGGGCGGCTCTCCATTCCTCTTAGTTTTACCCCTCTTGACACCCCGCCTCCCCCGGCAGGGGAATTCCATTTCCGGGGTTCATGATGTTTTGCGGGTCAAGCCGGGCCTTTTTTTCGGCAATCCTCTCTTTTTCCGCCAGGGGTGCGGCGGCAGCCAGAACGGCCCGCTTGGTTTTTCCCAGACCATAGTCCGTATACAGGCTGCCGCCAGACGCAGCGGCCTGCTGCATCCACTTGGTAAGCAGCTCCTGGGCCGCCGTGTACTGCACCTCATTTTCACACAGGATATTGACATACAAATGCCCAAGGCCAATGTGTCCAAAAATACAGTGGGGCAGGCCCTCCCCTCCCAGCGTTTTCTGGTAATTTTTTAGCAGGGCCAACCTATCTTGCCCAGGTAAGCTGAGGTCTGAAGCGAGCAGGGTGAGACCTGGATGCCCCTGCTGGTTTTGGGCCACCGTCATATTCACACACTCGGATAAAGCATGCCGGAACTGCTGCAAAAGCTGCACCTCCTGCTGGCCGGACATCGCCCAGGAGACATCGGGGTCGGCCCCCTGCCCGGCGGAAAGGCCTAGCAAAGTTTCGGCCAGCTCCAAGATGGGCTCCTCTTCCTCTGCCCCTATCTCCAGGTAAATCAAAGCCTCTGACTCGGGGGGTATATCCGGTAGCCCTGCCAAGCTATCCATGCTACTTTTATAGCGTTCTAAAAGCCGGATGCTATGCCTATCTATATACTCTATAGATAGCAGTTGTGCACTGCCCTGCACCGCGCTACGCGCCAATCCGTCGGCCTCTGCCGCAAAAGCCATCGCCTCTGCATCACCGGGGAAGAAAAAGACAATTCCCCAGCAGCATTCCGGCTGCCGCACAAGGGAAAGCGTAGCCACGCCAATGGCCCCAAACATGCCTTCTCCCTCCAGTGCGGCATCAAACAGGGGGCTATCTGCCTCACAGGTAAACAGCTCCCCAGTGGGTAGGCAAAACTCCAGGCTTTTCACATAGGGGGCGGCATTTCCATAATAGTAGCTACGTGGCCCTTTTGCCCCCACAGACAACACCCCGCCTAGGCTAGCTGTTTTTTCTGTGGGCTGCACCGGAAAGCAGAGGGCTTCCCCCTGGAAAGCTTTCTGTATTTCTTTATCCAGTTCTTCCAACGTGATGCCTGGTTGCACCTGGATGGTGCCCAGCGCGGTCATTCCGTTTGAAAGGGTTTCCCGGCATTCGCTGTGCGCCAGCACACGCTTCATCCGGGAAAGGTTTGCCACATGCCCACCCTGGGGCACCCCGGCCCCACACAGGCCGGTACAGGCACCCTGCAGGGTAAGCGGAATGCCCCTGGCATTGCAAAAAGCCAGGGTGGCCGCCAGTTCCTGCACCTGCTCTGGGTAGGATATCGTCTCAGCGTCGCCCACAAAAAAAGATTCATCCCGTAGGCTTTCCTGCCCCAGCGGTGTCCAGCCCTCCATCCAATCCTTACGCACGCCTACCTCTCTTTCCCTGCATAAAAAGCACCAAAGTAAATAAAAATTGGTTTAAACAAACCGGCAGGGGCCTGTTTGTTTAAACCGTTATTCTACACTTTTCATGAGACAAGATTTATATTAATCATAGCAAGCCACCCTCTACCTGTCAAGCGTACGTACCACTAGGCCGGACCAAAAGCGCCCGGCCGAAACTCTGCGGCAATGGAACACCCCTAGTCCATCTTTTCTGCTTTTTTAAAGAACGGCAGGGTAAATTTGCCCGGCTTCTGCTCCCGATAGCCTGGGTTAAAACGGTCATACCTCGCCACATTGGATACAATCATAAACAGGCAGGCGATGCTGCCCATCTCCAGCAAAATCGCCGGGAACCCCCCCAAGTTCGACAGCATCTTGATGGCGTCAATCCCAGACACCGTGAGCATGATAAGGGAGATGGCCGCCAGGGTAATACCCCATAAAATCTTCATGTACATGGGGGACTCCTGGTTGTCTGGCGAGATTCCCGAGGTGCTAACCGCGGCAATGGAACTGGTGGTGGAATCCATGGCGGTGATGAGGGAGATGATGCTGATGAAGAAGAAAAAGGCGATGAGAACCTGCCCCAAAGGGAACTGCTGCAAAACAGCATAGCCCACACCCTCGGCCCCTTGGGTGTTCAGCACCTCCACCAAGTCAACCCGCCCAGTGAGCTGGAAATTAAGCGCGAGGTTCGAGAATATCCCCATCCACAGAATATTGAAAATAACAGGGATACCGAAATTGATTTTAATCAAATCCCGTATGCTGTAGCCCCGGCCCAGGCGCGCCAAGAAGCAAGCCGAAATGGGCGCCCAACTGGCCCAGTTGCCCGCATAAAACACCGTCCAGCCACCCGGCCAACCATCTCCGCTGTAGTTGCCCGTCATCAACATGCGCTCTGGTAATTTGGCCAGCATGCCCCCCAGTGCCTCGGTGGTGCCACTGAAGATATAAGCGGTGGGGCCAAACAGTAGCAAGAAGATCATGATGACCATATAGACCCGCACATTGAGGTTTGAAAAAAAGCGGATGCCCTTTTGTAGCCCAGAGATGGACGAGCAGATAAAGGTGATGGTGGCTACCGCCAAAATGGCAAACCAAACGAGGGGCCCCGGCTCAATACCGAACAATGCGCGGATGGCACCGCTCATGTTGAGGGTGCCTGTACACATCACCGCCGCAATGCCCAGCCCGATACAGAAAAGGGACACCGTGTCTATAATTTGGGTATAGGCGTCATTCCCTGTGGTACGGATGCCCAGCTTTTCGTTGATGGGTGCCAACTGGGAGGACACTGAAAAGGGTTTTTTCATGTTGTAGAAGGCAAAAGCAAAAATGACCACCGGTAAACAGTATACCGCATAGGGTAGAATAGACCAGTGCAACAGCATGGTTTCCATGGCAAATTTGGCCGCGTCGGCGCTCATGGGCTCTATCCCCACCGGGGGGCTGGCCAGGTGGTAAATCGGCTCGGCTGTGCCCCAAAACATCAGTCCAGCCGCCATGGTGGTGCATAGAGTAATGCTGGCCCAGCTCCCCTTTTTCAAGAGGGGCTTTGCCTCCGGCCCACCCAGCACCACCTTGCCCAGCGGCGATGCATAGACCACCGCCAGCGTTACCAAACACATAAAACTGGTAAGACTGAAGCTCCAGCCCAGGTTATCCAGTAGCCAGGTGTTGGCCAGGTTTGCAATTTCAAAGAATTCTTTTTGCCGCACAATGCTCAGCAGCAGGCATAGTAGCAGCAGCACAAAAGCCGGTATGAACGCAATTTTTCTAATCGGCATCGTCTTTTTTCTTGTTTGCTCTTCTCCATTCGGCATAACACCCCTCCTCCCACAAAAAAAGAAAAAAAGCGCACCTTCCCAAGGGAAAGTCGCTTTTCTCTCACAGCTAGCAACGTAGATATAGCATACACTATAATAGTTTTTCTGTCAACTTTTGTTTTATTGTGCGTTTTGCCACACACCTGCTCTATTTAGGGCTGGGCCTCCAGGCGAAATACCACGGGTTTGGTGGCGTCTGGGCAGCAGGCATAGGTCACATTTTCCTCAGCGTCCCAGGGGTGGCGGCCGCCCAATTCAATCACACGCAGCATGGGCCACAGGCTGTGGAAGGCCGCAGCACAAAAGTTTTGTGGGCAGCGCTCGAAGTCAAATTCAAAAACCTCCCCTTCCGTTAAGCAGTGGCAGGCTTTTCCGTCCTTTTGGCTCACCGGAGTACTCTCCACAACAATACGCACTTTTTTTGGTGTTTTGTAGTCTTGCATCCTCTCGCGCTCCTTTTCTATTCTGTAAAGTGGTTTTCCTACACAGCGCCATACAGCATCTTTTGGCGGGTGAAGATAAAGCCCCGGTGGTAGCCCAGCGACAATAGCGCCGCGTGGGGATGCTGTTTTGTAGCGAATGGCCTGGTTGCCCCCAGAATTTGGCTGCCACCGGCCATCACCCCTGAATAGTTCAGCAGATATTCGTCCAGCAGTTGTTCCGCCATGAGATGCCAGATGTATCCCGGCGCTTCCACCGAAGCGTGACACACTCCGCCCAGCCACAACATATGCATCAGCTGCTCTGTATCGGGCGGGCCATTCCCAGCCGCCACAATACGGATGGTGCCGGTGGTTTCCAATAGGCTACCCCCTTGGTAGCGGCAGCAGGCGCGGCCCAGGTTTTTTTCCAAATAGGCCGCCCCCGGCAAAGAGGTGAGAATAAGGGGCGCCGGGTCTCTATCCAGAATTTTCGCTTCCAAAGGAAGATCCCGCCCGTCGACACTAGCGATGACACTGAGCGGCTCCTCCCCCATTTTTCCCAATGTACCCCGTGCCCGTACCAAATCCGGGTCTGCTATCTCTGCATACCACAGCTTGTGCAAGCGGGCTTTTAGGGTGCCACAGCCCAAAATCACGGCATCGGCATAAGCGCGGCAAACGTTCATCATCCAAAAATCGGCCAGGGCACCGTCTGGGTCAAAGCCGTTTTCTTTAGAAATAAGGGTACCCTCGGGATCATCGGCAAAGCCCATCTTCCCATCGAAGGAAAGCACCATACAGCCGTAGAGGTAGGGCCGCTGTTCCTTCGGCGCGGGGAAAACCAACTCTCCCAACACCTGCCGCACCTTTTCGGGTGTTGGGGTGCAGCATCCGGCGGTCAACTCCCGCAACATGTCCGGGTTCGGATAAAACACGGGAAATTGCATCTTCCCAGCAGGAAAATCCGCCACGGTTATCTCTCTCCCTTCGAATAGGCCTTCCCCATAGCCTTGGGCCCGGCGCGTCTACCCACAAAGCCGCAAAGAGCCAGCATGGTGAGCACATAGGGCAGCATGAGGAAAAACTGGTGGGGTATTTCGATGCCCACGGCCTGCAACCGCAATTGAATGGCCTCGGCAGCGCCAAACAACAGGGAAGCACCCATGATGCCCACAGGGTTCCACGCGCCCACCGTAACGGCGCTCCAGGCCATATATCCGCGACCAGCCGTCATTTTTTCCATAAATACAGAGAGTTGCCCAATGGAGAGGAAGGCGCCCCCCAGGCCACCCAAAAGCCCCGAAATCAGCACGGCCCCATAGCGGGTTCTATTCACATGGATGCCCAGGCTATCGGCCGCACGGGGATGTTCCCCCACCGCTTGTAGGCCCAGGCCATAGGGTGTCTTGTTCACCACATACCAGCATATGGGCACCAGCAGGAACGCGATATACACAAGGGGAATCTGATTAAACAGCAAGGGCCCTATCAACGGGATCTCACTAAGCAGGGGGATGGCCACCGGCTGAAAGGATACCACCTGGGAAGGCCGGGAGCCCGTGCCGTAAATCATGTTCAGCAGGTAGCTAGTCAGGCCCAAAAACAGGATATTGATGCCAGTGCCCGCCACCACCTGGTCCACCTTGGCGGTGATGGCCGAAAAGCCCAGCACCAACGCCACAAACATACCCGCCAGCATCCCAAACAGCGCCCCCACCCAGGGGCTACCCGTGAGGTTTGAACCAAACACCCCAAAGAAAGCGCCCATAATCATAATGCCTTCCATGGCGAAATTGATGATACCCGCGCGGGCGGTAAACATGGCCCCCAGCGCCGCCAGGAGTATGGGCGTAGTAACACGGATGGCCGCCTCCAAAAAACCAAGAAATATATCCATCTTACACCCCTCCTTCGGCGGCATGCTTTTTGCTGCGCACAATTTTGATGGCATAGTTACGCAGTAGCGCATCCATCAGCACAAACAAAATCACTAGGCCCTGAATGACAAACACCAGTGAGGAGGGCACCTGAACCGTGCGCTGCATCTGGTTTGCCCCCACGCGCAGCGCCCCAAAGAACAGTGCGGAAACCACCACGCCAAAGGGGTTCAGCTTGCCCATCAGCGCCACGGCGATGCCATCGAAACCATAGTCTGAGGAGAACCCACTGAGTAGGCGGTGATGAATGCCGGAAATCTCCGACATACCCGCCAGGCCCACCAAAGCGCCCGAAAGCGCCATGGCCAGCACGATGTTTTTTTCTACCGAAATCCCATTGGCCCTGGCGGCGATGGGGTTGTTGCCCACCGCACGCATCTGGAAACCCAGGGGGCTTTTCCACAGCAGGAACCACACGAAAAAGACGCCCAATATCGCCAGCAACACCCCCGCGTGCAGGCGGGTACCGGGTATGAGAATGGGCAAAAAGGCCCCCTCGGCCACCTGGGCCGATTGCGGAAAATATCCCGGCGGCTCACGCAGGGGACCGTCCAGCAGATAGGCCACAAAATAGATGGCTATATAGTTCATCATGATGGTGTTGATTACCTCGGAAACACCCAAACGGGCCTTCAAGAAACCGGGTATGGCCGCCCACAGCGCCCCACCCAGCATACCGGCAATCATGGTAAGGGGCAGCAAAAGAACAGCCGGGAGAAAGCCCAGGTACACCCCGCACAGGGTGGCGCAAAGCCCGCCGATGATCATCTGCCCCTCTGCACCGATAGAGGAAAGCCCCGTGCGGTATGCGATGGTTAGCCCAAGACCTGCAAGCAGTAGCGGCACACTTTTCACCAGCGTCTCGGTAAGGGAAACCAAGCTGCCAAAAGCGCCATAGAACATCTCCCGAAAAGCCAGCAGGGGGTTTTTGCCTGAAAGCAGAATAATAATGGCCGTGCATAAAAAGGCCAACAACAACGCTAAGGCAGGCCCCAGGGCTAGCCGCAATGCGCTGTACACCTTGTTTTTGCGCTCTACGCGCACCTCGGTGCCCCCAATTTTCACCGTCATGCCCCTGCCCCCTTTCCTTCCTCTTCTTCTCCGCTATAGCCCATCATTAGGCCTATCTCGGCATAACTGCGCTGCCCCGGCACAAACTCCCCGGTAATTTTCCCCTCATACAGCACCAAAACCCGGTCTGCCACAGAAAGCACCTCGTCCAAATCGGCCGAAACCAGCAGCACCGCCACGCCTTTTTCCTTTTCCTCCAGCAGCCGCCCATGTACAAACTGGGCAGCACCTATATCAAGGCCCCGCGTGGGCTGCATAGCCAGAATGAACCCCGGGTTCTTGCTAAATTCCCGTGCCACCACCACTTTCTGTTGGTTCCCACCCGAAAGAGCCCGCACGGGGGCGTCGGCATCGCGGGGGCGCACGTCGTACTCATTGGCCAGCTTTTGGCCGTTTTCCCGCACTGTCTTGGTGCGGAAGATATGCCCCACCGTGTTGGGGGGCTTGTTGTAGCGGTTGAGTATCATGTTTTCGGCCACGGTAAAATCCAGCACCAAGCCCTGGGTCATTCTATCCTCGGGCACAAATGCAAAACCTTTGTCCATCCTCTCTCTGGTGCCGGCGGTATCCACTGCCTGCCCGCGGTACAAAACGCTGCCTGCGGTGGTTTTGCGTAAACCCATCAGCACCTCCGATATCTCCAGCTGGCCGTTTCCATCCACCCCGGCCAGCCCCACTATCTCCCCTTTTCGAATGGAGAATGAGAGGTTTTCAAGCCCCGAAGCCTGCTGGTTGCCTTTGGCGGAGATGTCCCGCACCTCCAGCAGCACTTCTGCACTGCCCACCGGGGTTTTTTCGTAGTCGAAACTCACCTTCCGCCCCACCATCAGCTCGGCCAAAGCCTCCTTGGAGGTACCGCACACGTCCAGTGTTTGTACCACTTCCCCGGCGCGCAGCACCGTCACCCGCTGACAAATCTTCATCACTTCCCACAGCTTATGGGAGATGAAGATAACCGATTTGCCCCGCGCAACCAATTGTTCCAAAATAGCAAACAGGTCGTCGACCTCCTGGGGGGCCAGCACCGCCGTGGGCTCGTCCAGAATCAGAATTTCTGCACCCCGGTACAGGGCTTTTACCAGCTCCACCTTCTGCTGCATCCCCACCGAAAGATCTCTCACACAGCTATCCACATTCAAGTTGAAGTGGTAGGAATCGCACAGGTCTTGCACCTCTTTTCGCACGCGGGCAAAATCCAGCTTTTTCAGCCCCCGTTCCATCCCCAACATCACATTTTGTAGCACCGTCATGGGCTGCACCAGCATGAAGTGCTGGTGTACCATACCCACACCTAAAGCAATTACGTCCCGGGGACTTTTGATGTTCACCTGCTTGCCGCAGACGAACACCTCTCCCTCATCCTGCTCATACATGCCGTATACAATGTTCATGAGGGTGGTCTTCCCAGCGCCATTTTCCCCTAGCAGGGCATGCACCTCGCCCCGCCTTAGGGTAAAGTTCACATTCCTATTTGCCACCACCCTGGCAAAACGCTTTGTGATATTCCGCATCTCCAAAACAGTTTCCTGCATCTCACGCACTCCTCACGGGCTTTTGTCGTTTGTGTAAACAGAAAGAGACCCTGCGGTCTCTTCCTGCCAGCCGGCCGAAAAAGTGTGCATTGCGGCAGCCCCAGGGTCACATCTCTCGCCCTACGGGCAATCCACCTTATCCACTGCAAACTCGCGCAGCCGTAACATATAGTGTATATGCGCCGTTGCGCGAATTTTTGTCTCCTTGCACTACAATCTCTTTTTCCCTGGCTGATGCTGTTTTGATACTCTTACAGAAAGAGACCCAAGGGTCTCTTTCTGTTCATTCCCACCTAGGCTTCAAACACAGAAGGCGGTACAATTCCTTGCTCACGCAGGCTACCGTCTTGTAACCCTGCGAAAATCTCCTCCAGTTTGGCCACGCCCCCCTCACCAAAAGCATCTTCTTGGCCGTGGAAATCCGAAAGGTAGATAGCGCCTTCTGCTGCGCCCATCAAATAGAGTTCAGGTGCCAATTCGTTGTTGACACCTTTTTCTATAATGGCGTTCACCATAAACTCCACGCTTTGAATGGACGACACCAAAATGGTCTCCGGTGCTACGTCATACTGGTCGCTGATATAGCCAATCTCCATCACGCCTTTGCTCTTGGCCGCATCAATCACGCCCAAGGCGGCTTGGTTGGCGTTGGCGCACAGCACATCGGCACCTTGCTCAATATAGGCCATGCCCATCTCTTTGCCCTTGGCCACATCAGTCATGGTCTCGGTAAAGCCGGTGATCACTTCTACATCAGGGTTCACATACTTCGCGCCGGCTTCATAACCCTTTAGAGAATCCTCAATATGAGGCATCCGGGTGCCGCCAATCATGGCCACCACATTGGTTTTGGTGGAAAGCCCCGCTGCCGCGCCAGCTAAAAAGCCGGTTTGAGGGGTATTGAAGCGGAATGAAGCCATGTTGGGTTCCTGTACTGAGTCCCCGTTCACCACACAGAACATGCTGTCTGGGAAGCTGGGGGCCACCGCTTTTACGGAATCGCTGAACTCAAAGCCATGGCAGATGATAATCTCATAGCCCTTGTCCGCATAATCCCGCAAAACAGCCTCAAAGTCTGGCTGGGGGATGTTCTCACTGTAAGCCGTTTCAATATCGTAGCTTTCTTCGGCCAGTTTCATGCCCTTGTAGGCCGATTCGTTCCAGCCCGCGTCGTTGATAGGCCCGGTAAGCAGCATGGCCACCCGGGTTTTTCCACCTGTGTCCCCGCCAGATGCCGTGGGAGCCGCCGAAGAAGCGGCGCTGCCGGAAGCGGCTGCCGGCGCTGCGGCAGAAGAAGAGGCGGAGCCTGCGCAAGCGGCAAAAAGCCCCACACATAGTACCGCTGCCAGTAAGAGAGCCAGTGTCTTTTTCATGTTTTTCCTCCTGTTTTGTTTTGGTATCTCCGGTTTTTGGTAAGTACCGGGCCCATCTCAGGGTCGCCCTGCACTTACCGTCATCCTATAAAGACAGCCACCCGGGCTGTACTTACCCACTTTGTATTCTCATCACAAATTTTCATGTTTAAGCATCATATTCTATGTAAATTTAAACAATATATTTTGTGTTCCAGCCGTTCTTTTCGTGATTTCACCGTTATTATACCCAGCTTGTTCATTCAACGTCAAGATAAATTTTCATATTTCATCCGTGATTATAAAAATATGTGAAAATTTCGCATTCCGTTCATCATATTAAATACATATTTTCGCTATTTTTTATTTTGTATTATAATTTTTGTGAAAATATACAAATATTTATGTGAAAATTTGCTTTGACAGATGAGAGTGCGTATGGAATAATAGAAAATAACCACCCACTTTTTTGGGATGTGTATTTTTGCAACACATCCCCTATAAGACGAGATATGAGGTACAAAAACATGCCTACCGCAAAAGGCGGCGCCTATGTGCGCATCAGCTCATCTTACGCCGTGCTTCTCCCCTCCGAAAAAAAGATAGCCGATTATATTTTGAAGAACAGCCACCGTGCCGATGAACTTTCGATTGCCGAAATTGCCGAGCACAGCGGTGCCAGCAATGCCACGGTTACACGGTTTTGTAAGCGCCTTGGCTTCAATGGCTTCAAGGATTTTCGTGTGTCTGCCATTCAAGACGCCACCGGCCACGTCAATGATTTTGAAAAGATTACCAGCCAGCGCCTGGGCAGCAAGAGCATGACGGCCGAGTGGATTTGCGATTCGAACGCCCAGGCCTGTGCCGACACACGTCTGCTGATGGATGACCAGCAACTGGCAGAGGCCGCCCGGATTATCCTCTCGAAAAAACGGGTTTTTTTGGTGGGCGAAGGTGCCACGGCCTGTGTGGCTTCAGACCTGTACCAGAAGCTATTACGGCTGGGTATCCCCTCCATCTACTCAGCCGACAGGCGCATGCAGCGCATGTATGTAAGCCTGTGTGGCCCTGAGGACGCCGTTTGTGCTTTCGACCTTTCCGGCAATACCCGGTCCACCGTGGAAATGGCACAAACAGCAGTGCAAAACGGGGCCGGTGTTCTGGCGTTTTGCAACACCATCGGCTCCCCACTGGCCCGAGCCGGCGGGCTAAACTTCTTTGGGCCGGGGCGCATTGGCTCCGATATCACCGGCACCCTGGCCCCGCGCATTGCCATCCTCTGCATTGTGGACTGTCTGTTCAACGCACTGGCCCAGGAAATGGGCGACAGTTGCTCGGAAAGCATCAAAAAAACCAGCCAAGTGATTCGTGAAGACTGGATTTAAGATTCTACAGAATTCTTTGTAAAAGGAGCTTATCATGGTTAAATTGTTGGGCCTATGTGGCAGTCCACGCCAGGGCGCCACCCATGCCATTGTGCAACACGCCTTGGCGCTGGCCGAAAAAAAAGACGGCATTGAAACCGAATTTATGACCCTACACGGAAAAAAAATTGCCCCATGCAATGGATGCGGCGCGTGCCGAAAAAACAAAAGTTGGTGTGTAATACAAGATGACATGCAAGCGCTTCTGGAACAATTTTTGGCAGCCGATGCCTACCTGATTGGAAGCCCGGTGTACGTACACAGTATCACCCCGCAACTTATGGCGTTTTTCTCCCGCATGCGGCCGGTGCACCACGTATACCCCGATGTACTGCGCACAAAAATGGGCGCCGCCCTGGCTGTGGGCGGCACCCGAAATGGTGGGGAGGAATTTGCTGTAAACACTCTTCTTCATTTGATGATGACGCGTGGTATCAACATTGTAAGCAATGAGATTGGTGGCTATATAGGGGGTAAGGTATGGTCGCAAGATGTGAAGAAATTCACCCCAGACTGCGACGAAGTGGGCATGAAAACCGTGGAAATGCTGGCCGGAAAGCTGGTAGATATCTCCCTGATGCTCAAGAGGGGGCAAGGTACTATCAATAGTTAGACGCCAAATGGAATAGAGACTCAAAAGGAGGGAATTAGCTAACGGCAAAACCCCTATCTGCCGATGGATTTATGGGATGATTTATACATAAGCGTCTGTGCCACCTTCTCCAATAGGTTGTTTGGCGTTTCTTCCACGATACCGCATACCAGTCCCTTTAATTCTATCTTTATTGCTTCTACATTTGGCTGTATGAGTCTCTTGGACATATTGTGGTTTCCTTTGGTAAATGCGTTCTCAGCAAACCCATTTTACCATGGCCTCAATGTGTCCTTTTCAATTTTGCAGTGCCAAGAGTTATGTGCAAAAATGGCCAAATCATGCATACAAAATTTCTCGCTGCTTGTAAAGGATATGGGTACACCTCTATGAGTGCCAGATCTTCAATTGGAATACCATTTTGATCGTGGATATCAGTGGCAAGATGTTCTAAACTATTAGTGGTAGATATTCCGTCAGTACAATCTATATCATGTATGGCAAAATTAGTATAGTTATGGCTGGTGATCCCACAGACGCTTTCGTCTACCACCAAACCCTATAAGCACAACTCTTTTGCAGAATATTAATATTATTGTTTGCCGCAACTGAATAAAAGCACATTTCTCCGAATAATTTCATCATCCAGGCGAAATCTTGTTTCTAATCGGAATACAGCAAAACGTCTAACGCTTCTTCATCAGTGAAGGCTTTTAGCATTTCGGGAGACATTTTTGTACGAAAATAGTCTCTAAGGTCGTACGCCGTTTTGCCTTTTCTCAAAGAAATATATTTTTCACCGGTGTCGTCGGTATGTAATTCGAAAAAGTCGAAGTATTTCAGTACTACTCTGCTTTCTTCAGACCTTGGATATAGCAAAAACACATCGTCTGCTCTGGAAACGAGTACTCTGGCAACCTTTTTGCCATAATCTAATAAGAGTTTTCTGCTGGCTTTTCGCTCATTTTTATTTTCTATTAATTCTATTAAGGCATTCGACACCAACAATTCCAGACTAAAGTACATAATAACGCTCCTTTGTGTAGCGCAAAGACCTTTGTCGCTGGTCTAGTTAATTGCTGGGATGAAAAATGCGTGTACCCTGTCGTATGTTCATTCCTTAAACTGAAATACTGTTATGCTGGAGACGGATGGTAGAAATATCGGGCATAGAAGTGCAAAAACATACAGAGGATGCTTGTAGGCTGTTCTCTCAGGCAGATTAATGGCAACTATTTAAAAATTGTATTAATGGAAACGCGGTGGCCAATTATTTATTGGACGTGTCTTCCAACAAAGGCATGTAGTCTTTAATATTTGAAGGGACCAATAGAGGGCGATCAGATGATGGCTTCAAAGGTGGTTCTACCAGATGCTCTCCCTCGCGCGGCAGATACTGTAAAATATCCGATTCCTTATCAAGTTTATGCCGCAAGTAGTAGGCATAGTGTCCACGGCAGAGTGTCCCGGTATAGCAGCCCCACCTTGTTGTCTTTCCGCAAACAATACACTCGCGGACAGGATTTATTTCAGATAACCCCAATCCCATCTTACGCACACGCCCTACAACTCGAAGGCGATAATTTGTTCTCAGTTCTTTTCGGCAGACCAGACATACCCCGGAAAAAATACGGTTATCGGAACCGCAGAATATACAGCAGTTGGAATTTTCTCCAATACAATACTCACTTTCTAGCATCTTGCAGATGGGGTAGAATTTATTGGTAAAAAATTCTTTGTCGATAGGCTTCGGCTCTGCCTCAAGTAAGATACTGAGAATGTTCCATTCAATATCAGATAGCACCTTTTTTGGTAATGGGTCTCCATACTGCATAATAAACCTCGAATTGCGCATATACAGAAGATATTGTCAGCAAAGATAACCGTCTATTTTTGTATGGCCAAAAGGTTTCGCGAACTAAGGCTCAGGGCCTGCTTCTCTCTGGAGAAACTGCTCTAATACGTCTTGCATCAAGTCTGACAGGCTTCCGTGCTCCCTGATATCTGGGATATAGTGGCACTTGCACAGTTCCGCCAGTAAACCAGCCCATTCCGTAGCGCAAGGTGAATGCTCCGCCAGAAACACACCCGGCCAACTTTGTGATAGGGTGTGGCTACCGGTGAAGATGGTTAGACTGTCCTTGGCGGCGGGCGGATGATGCCGAAAGAAGTCCGTTAATGCCAGTAGTTTTGCCTCATCAAAGTGTTCCTCTTGGCTTGTGAAGTATTTTACAATCGGATTCTCCTCATCGCAAGAGATACACTCAACCCGCACGACTATTTTGGTTTTCACTTTCTTTGCGCTGACGTAAACCAGTTTCAAGATGATTCTCCTATTCTCCAACGATTATGTTGTAGAGTGTACATAAGCGAAAAACAACCAATTGATTACCCCGGATTCGCACAAGACCGTGCTGTATAGCCGCAAAAGCATTTTGGAATGTCAAAGACTAAGGAATACTGTATAAATGCCGCTATAACCCTATTTTCTGGCTCCTCCTTGGTTGACAAACATGGGATTAGTGTTTATATTTATATCACGGAAAAGGGTACATTTTAAATGAACTTTGTGCCCAAGTGGTTTAGAGGGGAGCATGAGTAATGCCTATTGTCAAGACAGACGAAAAGCAATTAAGAAAACTCAGACTAGAATCTGAGGGGATTAAAAAAAAGACCATGCTCCTGCAAGAAGCCATATTCGCACAAATGGAGTTTACACGCGTCCAGAACAATCTTTCCGTTCGGGAATTTGCCGGTCTAATCGGTATGGGGTATAACTCCTACAGAAACCCGCAGCGCAAAACTATATCACTCAAGTATTTTTTGAACTTTTGTATCCTCTTTGGGCTCGACATTACAGAACTCGTCAAACACAATAGCTGGCGCTCTGAAAAACACGCGTCAATCCAAGAATTTGCGATTCAGTTTTGTATGCTGGAGGAGGAAACCAAAAAAGAAGTTTTAGAAACCATTAATAAATCGAAGTACAGCGATGACAAGGTCAAACAGCGCATTACAGTCACGTTGGAGGCGGGGATAGCCTCGGAAGAGCCATTGGACAATATTGGATAAGCCCCAAGCCACATAGCTGGCCCTACGCTCCTCAATAAGAGGAGTTTTTTATTTGCACAAAACTGAATGGGTGAAGTGCATGGGACAACACGGTGACAAGAATCGATGGGAAATTTCAGAAGGCAGGATATATAGTTTGGATATGGAAAATTAAAAATAACAATCGCTTTTTCAAAAAACTACAAAAACCAAAAATCTGGCTATTCAAAAAGTAGATTTTGGTGAAAATGGAATAAGGGTTCCATTAAAGACAGATGTCGTCTTATCACTAGTAAATTAGCATAATGTACATTAAAAGTCAATAGATGACACGCGAAAAAAGTACAATTGCACGGCAGAAATTGAAAGACTGAGCTAGTTTTTGCTTTCACAAAAAAACAGATTAGAAAATTTATAATAACATTAAAATGGGATGAAAACTACAAATCAACCAAAATCAATCCCAAATATTGCATTATTCATCCGGAGCAGTGTGAACAAACAAAAACTGGCAATGCTTGGTGCATTACCAGTAAAAAAATAAAATATTTTGTTTTTTTATGTTGATTATGGGTTTGACACTCCCCTAACCACAGCGGGGATTCTCGCTTCGCCGACCGCAGCCCCAAAAGAAGAGGTCTTACAAGGTCTCCACGAGCGTTAAGGTTCGGGTGTGTCCCACCCTACCGTATGCTTTTTTAGGCGCCCAGCAGCCGCAGCCCTTCGGTCAAAATGTTTTGTGCGGCCTTGTCAATTCACAACTAGCTTTAGTGTCCTGTGGTTTGTGGCGCAGTCGGATAGATAGAGGTTGATTAGGTTTTGGTAGGGTATGCCGGTTTCTTCGGCTTGCTGCTTGAAATAATCTATGGTGTCGCTGTTAATATTGATAGTGACTTGCTTTTTTAGATTCTTTGCGTATGGATTTTTTCTAGGATTCAACGCTTTAATATCATATTCTTCTTTCATGTAAAACGCCCCCTATTTCAAATTTTCTTGGTATGTCGCTCTCTCTGCCTTTGTTGCTTGTCTTGCCGATATTATCCGGATAGTACTAAACCGCTGTCGCGGTGGTAAAGACACACTCCAAATACTCTGCTAGAAACCGCTGATCATCAGTGGTTTTCTTTTGTTTTGCCACTTCTTAAAATAAGAATATGCTTCAAGCATAAATATATTTTAAGGGGTGACACCAATGACAATGGAACAAGTTTTAGAGCAGGTAGTATTTCACGCAGAGTTGCGCGGTTTAAGTCGGCATACTGTCGTAGAATACTACACCAAGGCAAAGCATTTCCAAAATTACTATGGTAAGTCGGCCACTGAACTTGATGTTTACGATATCCAAAACTATCTTCATTACCTTTACAAGGAAAAGAAATATTGTAAAGGAACAGTCAACACCTACAATAGTGGATTGCGTTTTCTGTACAATGTGGTGCTTGACCAGCCGTTAAACCTTTTCAAAATTCCGTGTCATAAAAAGCAAAGACAATTTCCGGATATCCTTACTCGAGATGAAATCGATGCGTTGCTTGATACCTGTGACAATTTACGGGACAAATGCATTTTAACAACGACCTACAGTGCAGGACTTCGGCTGGAAGAGGTTACACGGTTGCAAGTAGCGGACATCGACAGCCAGAAAATGCAAATCTATATTCGCAAAGGAAAGGGTGATAAAGACCGATTTGCGATTTTGTCCGAGAAAAATCTTGAAGTTTTAAGGGCCTATTGGAAACAATTCCGACCCAAGGAGGATTTGTTCATCAGCCGTCTTCATAGACCCCTAACCTGTAAGGCTGTGCAGGATATCTTCCAGAAGGCGAAAAATCGCGCCGGAATAACTAAAAAAGTGAGCATCCACACATTGCGCCATTCTTTTGCTACCCATCTTCTGGAGAACGGTGTAAGCATCTACCACATTAAGCAGCTATTGGGGCATGCGGATATTTCAACAACCTGTTTCTATCTGCATCTTGTGAAAATCAGTGAATTGAATGTAAAAAGTCCCCTGGATGTTCATGCTGAGGGTAAGAACAATGCCTGAACTTCAAGATATTTTCCGAAAATATGGGCAGGACTATTGTTCCAAACAGCCGATAGCCCCTCATATATTACGCACAATTTCTTCCATAGAAAGATGCAGAACCGCGGAATTGGGTGGCCATACAGATACCTGCGATGAATGCGGACATGTCAGAATCTCATACAATTCATGCCGAAGCCGTCACTGCCCCAAATGTCAGAATCTGCCAAAAGAACGATGGGTACAAGCCCGGAGTGAGGATTTGCTGAATACACCCTATTTTCATGCGGTGTTTACCATCCCGGATATTCTACGCCCCATTGTTTTTCAAAACCAACGGAAATTGTATACATTGTTGTTTCAGTGTGCAGCTGAAACCATTATGGAACTCGCTGCCGACAAGAAATACTTGGGTGCAAAAACCGGCTTGATTGCTGTTCTGCATACCTGGGGGAGCAACCTGACTTTTCACCCACATGTACATTGTATCATTCCTGGCGGTGGGTTGGATAGCTTAGAACGGTGGAAAAGCTCCCGCAAAAAATTCTTCCTGCCGGTTCGGGTGATGTCGAGGCTTTTCAGAGGCAAGCTTTTGGCAAAGTTAGGCGGTTTTGATTTGGATTTTTATGGTGAACAGGCTTACCTAAAAGATTCTACCGCATTTCTGGAGTTACTGAACAGTTGCTACAAAAAGGAATGGATTGTTTACTGCTAACCGCCCTTTGGGAATGCATCCCATGTTGTGAAATACCTTGGACGTTACACCCATCGTGTTGCTATTTCCAACCAACGGATTTTGGATGTTGAAAATGGCAAAATCACTTTTAGGTACAAGGATTACAAGGAAAATGGACGATGGAAGACCATGACACTTGAAGCAGACGAATTTATTCGCAGATTTTTGATGCATATACTGCCCGTTCGCTTTACGAAAATTCGTCACTTTGGTATCCTAGCCGGGCGTGGAAAGAAAAAACGCCTGAAACTCTGCAAGCAACTGACCGGTACCACCAACAGATTGAGACCAAAACTAACCACCAAAGAACTGATTATGCAAATCACAGGGGTAGATATTTCAAAATGCCCGGCCTGTGGTGCTGAGAATTTTAGTTGCCATGGGAATTCACAGGATACTTCTTAAGGCTACAAAACTGAATAGTCCGATTTCTTCAATGGTATGAGCCACTGGGGTGTATTTGATTCGCTCTATGCAAATACTTCACAGGCACAAAGAAGTTTTCTCTTGTTGTTTCGGGTTCCTAACACTTTTAGCTGGCATTTTACGGGAAAGCAAAAGAAAGCAATCCCCATAGCAACTGCCTCTGATTCCGCGGTTTAGTACTATCCAATTATCCAAAGTTAGGCGTGGAGTACGTGAGGTTTGCAGCTCAGCCTTAGACAATTGGCTGAGCTGCTTTTACGCCTAAATTCGGATAATTTACTTAGGATAACATTGTCGTTCTCGCGGTAACAATGGCTGACAATACAGATGCCGCTGCTCACTGCCAAACCAATGACAAGAAATCTTTCCTCTCCTGTGGAAAGTTCCGGGTCATCAAAGAGAATTGCGTAGTCATCATAGAAAACAGTTTTGGCATCCTCAAAGGTCACATTATGCTTTTTTTAATTGCTCTCATTTTTACTTTCGTCCCACTCAAATCTAATCATAGCATTACCTCATACATATATTATAATTATATTATATGTATTTATCAAGAAAAAATATAACTTCACAGCTCTCCACAGCTAAAGCAGGGGAATTTCCGCTTCGCCGACCGCAGCCCCAAAAGAAGAGGTCTTACAAGGTCTCCACGAGCGTTAAGGTTCGGGTGTGTCCCACCCTACCGTGTGCTTTTTTAGGCGCCCAGCAGCCGCAGCCCTTCGGCCAAAATGTGTTGTGCGGCCTTGGTGTCATGGTCGCGCTGGAGGCCCTCCTCGCTGCAAAGCTGGCTGTAGGAGACTTTTACGAGTGCCTTGTGCTGCCACTCGCATTTGTAGGCAAGCTGCCGGGTGAACTCGCTCCAAGCGGCGTCAGCAAGGGATGTTGCAGATTCTCGGCTCTTTGCCATGTTTTTCGCTTGCAAATCTTCCATGCAAATCACATCGTAGTTTTTCACGAGTTCACTTGATAGCTTGTGCAGTGTATCGTTTCGCTGGTTCGTGATTCGCTCAAGGCATCGTGCCGCCTTGATTCTTGCTTTTTCCTGGTTGCGGCTACCCTTTGTTTTTCGGGATAGCTGCCGCTGGAGCCTAGCAAGCTGTTTCTGGCCTTTACTGAGGTATTTGTGGTTTGGATACTGCCGCCCATCGGAGTTAATCACAAACTCTCTTGACCCAAATCAAGGCCGATGGCCGTGCCGGTAGAGGTATCCTGCTCTATTTCCACTTCGGTGCAGCAAAGGGCAACGAAGTATTTACCGCTGGGAGCTTGCGAGACAGTGGCCGAGAGGATGCGTCCCTCTACCTGCTTTGAGATGGCGGCGGAAACGACACCCAGCTTCGGCAGTTTGACGCCACCGGCCACAAGGGCAATATTGTTTCGTACCAACTTACTTGTGCAGGATTTTCTGTGGCTATGTTTGCTTTTAAGCCGTGGAAAACCTGACTTTTCTCCCCTTTTAGCTCGACGAAAGAAATTCTGGTAGGCTCTGTCCAAATCCCTCAATGAAGATTGCAGCGCGGTTGCATCTACTTCACACAGCCAGCCGATTTTTTTGAGTAAGGTCATGTCAGCAGCACAATCATTGTATGAGAGGGTGGTACCGTCCTGCTGGTAGGAATGTATTCGCATGGCAAAATAACGGTTAAATATGAAGCGGCAGCACCCAAAAGTCTTTTGCAATAGCGTTTCTTGCTCCGGGTTTGGATACAAACGAAACTTGTATGCTTTTTCCACTCGCCCACCCACTCTCGTTGTTTATGCTAATATTGTTGAAATGCTCCTTACGCCTTATATCCCCATGGCTAAAGCGAGGGGTTTTACGGCGTAGATGATAATCGGCTTTTAAAAGAATTGCGGAGTTATCAATACCAGCCATCTGCTTGAGCAGCCCGGTATCAAATACAAACAGCTTGAACGCTGACAGCTGGTCATACGCTGTCAGCGGATGCTCTGGCTTTAAAACATTATCGATACGGTTCAGCATACCCGCCGACACCAACCACTCGATAGCATCCTCAAATTCTCGTGCTCGTGCGCCCTCACGAACACAGCCATAGACGAATTTTTCGTTTTCCTTTGCAAGCTGCGGAACACCAAAAGCAGGCGCCCGCTGTTGACCTTTCCATTGTGATTGGCAAAGTCATTTTCATAAATGGCGATAAGCTCTTTTGAATCTGCGCAATCTTCTGGGGATCCTTATGCTTTGCCCAGCTACTTACACACTCGGGCATTCCACCGATGATAAGATAATAATCGTACATCTCCAACAGCTTACAGTGGAAAACCTCCTCAATTGTGCTGCCTTTTTGAATGGTCAAGTAGTATTGGTTAAGCGTCTCATTGACAACAGCCAGAAACTCATCGAAGTAAAGAGAGTGCAGCTCCAGCAGGTTCACCATGCCGACGGGATAGGATTTTGGCTGTGCAAGCAGCGTTCCAAGCAGGCTATCTGCCGCCACCACATGGTACTCATTTGCCTTTTCTTCAAAGTATTTCAGTGCATTGAGTGCAGCAGAGCACTCTTGAATCTCGTCAAAAATGATGAGTGTTTCTTCAGGTAATATTTTCTTTCCGCTGAGTAGGCTCAACAACTCCACCATGCGCTGCGGATTTTTGTTTCCATCAAAGATGGAGGATAATTCGTCCTCCTCATCAAAGTTAAAGTAAACAAAGCTTTTATAGTGCTGCTTACCAAACTCTTGCATCAGCCATATCTTACCCACCTGACGTGCGCCCTTAATAATCAGCGGCTTTCTATCCTAACTGTTTTTCCAAACAAGTAGCTGCTGCATAGCTTTTCGTTCCATATCAAGCGACCTCCCTTTCCACCCTGCAACGCCACAGTGGTCTATCATACCATATACATAGTATGATAGATAGGATGCTCAATCTCAACTTGTTTAACACATTTTTACCCTAATTTCAGTTGCTGAATTACACATTTATTCGAATTTTTCAAGGGCAGTATTACACACTTTTCGATGTTTTAAATCCTCTTGATGCTAAGTCAACTCATATTTCGCCCACTGTTTGCTCACAAAGTTCCGAAAAAACTGCTTTCAAGGTCTATACCTTGAAAGGCAGACACTATGCGGCTTATCCCCGTAAACCCTCATGACACAAGCGTTTGCGGCGTTATAAAACGCTCACAGAAACAGCCGGGGACACGGCGGGACACTTACTTCTAACGACTCCTTGATATGCCGGTGTAGCTGTTTGTCACCGTCAACAATCGCAAACCGGATTACAATAATCACCTACTTATGTGCTTAATTCACACTGCTTTTATACCGGCTTCATTGTAGGGCGATGGGACGTACGCATGAAGAAACGTATAAAAATAGACACCCTTATGAGATAAATAGAAATTTATTATATTCTGCCGGACGAGGTGCCGCTGGAGTAACTTTTTTTCTATAGAAAAAGCGCCCCACATAAGCGAGGCGCTGAAGAACAATTTTATTTTTCGTCTTGTTTTTGAACCATTGGATGTTTTGGCTGATGAATTATACCGACACACCATGGCCATACACTCGGTTGGGGTTTTGATGCTTTCACAACAGCATTCATTGTGACCTTTTTTGCTTTTTCGAGTACATTCATTTTCTTATTCATGACTTTTTCCTTTCCACACATTATTTATTTTGGCATATAACATAAGCGACACACAGGCGAGCATTCCGCTTATGGCATAACCATAATAGAGAACGGGGGCTCCTACAACGAGACACAGAATAAGGGCTACGACAACAAGTGAATAAACAATACAACTAGCTTGGCGTACTTTGACATCATTGCCTTCGGAACAATAGCAATTAGGGTGGATGTAGGGCGCCCAAATAAATATGCAGACACCACATAAGATTAATATAATAGTACAAGCTAAGACGCTCTGTGATAGAAGTGGGGCTAAACCAAATACACAAATGGCATATAATGCCAGAGAAGCGAAAAAGCAATCCCTGCGGCTATCGGCATGATACCCACCGATAAAGGCTCTTAAGAGTACCCAAACACCGATTAAGAGAATAGAGGGAAAAAAAGAGCCTAGATTAAGATATCCGGAAAGTGCTGCTATCGCGAGGATACAGGGATATGTGACGGCACGGCCGAACCATAGTTCCAGCTTATATTGAATCCATGGTACTTGAGATTCCGGGCAGGCACCTTGAGTATAGAAATGTTGTGCTAGTCTACCGCAAAGCTGAGTAATCACTATATCCCTCCTAGTAGTGTAAATATTAAAGTAACCATCTGTTTAAGTAAATAAATCATGCACAAAACGGAACAAATATTGCATAATTCAGATTTGTCATATCTATACCGCTTGAGAGAGACATTTATTTGGGATAACGGCAGTAAACTGAAAACGGTTATTTGTTCCATCGATGGCATAAACGCCGTTATACTTTTCCAGACAATTTTCCACGCTCGTAATTCCGATACCATGAAAGAAATCATCGCCTTTGGAGGTCATATACTTATCCCCTTGTACGCGTAGTTGGCCAACGTAAGGGTTTTTAACTGACAGTACAATTCGATTGCTGTCTTGGATAAATTTAATGTCGATAACCCTATTGTTGCTGCATTTTTCGCATGCCTCAATAGCATTATCCAATAGATTAGATAGGATTGTGACAATGTCTTTGTCCTCTAACGGGACGGCAGATAGGTCATTGATTTTAAAGACCATGCCAATGTCGAGTTCTCTGCATTGATTTATTTTTTCATTTAGAAGTATATTGATGGTTTCGTGGTTTGTGTCAATTGCGGTGATTGAATTTGAGTTGTCACCAAGGACACTCTCGATATATTGAAGGGCTTTCGCCGACTCCCCCATTTTTAAACTGTTTTTTAAGAACATAAAGTGATTAAGCACGTCATGTTGAAGAGATTGCAATTGTTCGTATTTTTTTCTCTTTATGGAATAGTATTCTTCTCCCTGTTTCATTTTTTCTTGCATCATCTTTTGCTCTCTCAACTGTTGTTCATAAACTGATGAGACGAAGGCAACATAGGCCACAATTATACTGACAAAGAGCCATCCCACCGATATAAAAAGGAAGATAGGACTGGATTGTTTTTCTGGGTCAGCAAGGGTTGAAATAGCCCATATTGACAAAATACCCATAATGGGGACAATGAGAATTAACAACCAGTTTCGGGCTTTCATATATACCCGCGTAGCATAATACTGATTTCCAAAGACACTCATTAGATATCGTATCAGAAGCACGACTACCAGAAGTACAAGTTTTACTGCGGCAGAAAGTCCCAATGAGGAGACGATTCCCTGTACATTGGAAAGACTGAAGGCAGCATTGATATCTATGCCCAAAAGCGCAAGGATAGATATTCCGATGAAATCAGAAAATTGGACAGCGATGTAAACCAGTGAAGAAATGATGGCTATAAGGAGCGTTTTACCTTTGTAAAAAATACGGGCAACGATAAAAACAAGAAGTGAAAAGACGAGCCATCTAGAGATGACATTGAGAAACTCATCGGATGGAAAAAAGGTAGATGCAAAGCCAATATTAAACATTATCAGAACAACAACCGATAGTATTTTATACCTGCCGTTTGTCATTCTCTCCCGCTTTACGAGGAATGTATCTAAAAAGAGTATTTGACATAGTGATTCAAATACAATAATTGCAGTGGGAATTATTATCTCTATCATAAGTAATCACCTAGAAATAGAATGATCTGCTCGTTAATTTTTTTGAAATTGTTTTTCGGTATGGCAAGGGATATTCCGTTACTCATTTCCACATGATACCTCCTATGGGTAAGAACATGCCTCAAATTAACCAAGTAGCTCTTGTGAATTCTTAAAAATGTGCTATTCTGAAGTGTGATTTCTACCTCATCGAGTTTTCTATACATCGTGTATGGCATAGCCCGACCCGTTACGAAAAAGCATAATTTATGTCTATCGCTTTCCACATAAATGATATCTTTTAGTGGTAAAGAAATATTTCCTTCTACAAATTTAAAACGGAAACGCCTATCTGCCATATTAGTTTTATTCCGGTAATCATCAAGGCAAGTTGGCAGTGTCACATTCATAGATTCTTTCAAAATATATCGAAAAGCATCAACCTCATATCCTTGCGGCCCATAGTCCACAAATGAAGTTACAAATACAATCAAGAGATGTTGGTTTTGCGTTCTAATTCTACGGGCTATTTCTATACCATTTAACTTTGGCATTTGGACATCTAGGAAAACGATGTCATACTCATCCAAGTTGCTCATCAATAACCTTTCACCACTTGTAAAACTGGCACTTTCGCAGTCGATGTGGTGCGTTTTACAGTATTCAGCGACAAGGGATGTTAGATTATCGCAATCGGCGAGACAGTCATCACATACAGCTATTTTCATCAAATCACCCCCAGTTTTTATTGTTCTTTTATTATACATACCCAGAGACATACAATGCAAATAAACAATGATTAAACGTCAACTTTTCTGACCAATAGATGCTATTTGCATGTATGAATTTTCAAAATAATAAAATTGATGTCTAACATCATTCGTTGTAATGTATAATAAATGGTATAAATTTGCGAATATAGTTGCATATAGCCAGTATTATTTTGCAAATAGCCGCTTTCGGAGCCGGACCTCCTCATGTAAAGTGTTATTATTGGGAGGAAGGTGAAATAATGGAAAAAGAATATCGCAACATGATAAACCAAAGAGTTGGCCAGGAAATTAAGCATTGGCGCATGAAGGCCGGCTATAGCAGAGAAGCGTTTGCAGAGAAAATTGGAATAAGTGTCGCCTATCTGGCAAATATTGAAACCGGTACACGAAATCTGTCTACTCCTCTGTTAGTTGAGATTTTAGATGTGCTTGAAATATCAGCGGACGCGCTGCTATTTCCAAATAGAAGAACCAACAACACAGACTCCATTGTTGCCATGCTAAAATATGCTTCACCAGAAGTTATAAGATTTCTCGAAACCACCTCCTCGTTACTTAAAGCGAACTTCCGACCCATCGACCTACCGGACGGCAACACATAGGTGTATTCCTCAAAATAGTTTGGTAGCTTACCAATCTATGTGATTAAAGAAATTGAATATCCGTACAGATACCCATTTTTATGAAGGATGGCTGTTAAGTAGAAAGAAAGGAATGAGGATTTTAGCAGATGGAAAAAAACGTGCCGATATTCTAAAAGGTATGCGAGTAAGCATCGTATTAAAGGCTGACCAGCGTACGGGGAAACGCACAAAAGGTATTGTGGCCAGACTCCTCACTTTCAGCAATACCCCTCCTCACGGTATTAAGGTGATGCTAGAAGATGGGCAAGTCGGACGAGTGCAGGAAGTATTGGAGTAAAACAAGAACAGACATTGCCACCCACCGTATTCATCCGGTAGGTGGCAATGTCTGTTCTTGTAATAAGCCTAAGAAACAGAAAAAATTTAAAAAGTGATAATTTGTACAATAACGCTTTTTGTAACGCCATATTGAAACATCATCGCGACCTTGACACTCCCACAGCTAAAGCGAGGGGTTTTACGGCGTAGATGATAAATGTGAAATCTCTCCCCTTTCTCTTTACAGGGAGAGGGTTTTGTTGTATGTTGTAAAGTACAACATATTGTTGTGTGTATCTTAAAATACAACTATGCGGAGTGTAATAGAATGAAGCAGCGCGTGCAAGTGGTACAGGATATTGCCT
>CAYYLW010000015.1:0-31172 GCA_964472465.1 uncultured Oscillospiraceae bacterium
ATCGCCTTCCAGCAGCCCCACATGGGTGGCGCCATAAATCAGCTCATGGCAGGCGCGGTAGCTGGTAACGGCCTGGTCTTGCAGCAGGGCGGGCTGGGCAGCGGCCTGCTCTAAAATAAGCCCAATGGTCAAAATTTTGGTGATGCTGGCGGGAAAGGCCATCTCATGAGCATTTTTAGAGGCCAGCACCTGCCCGGTGCGGGCGTCCATCAGCACATAGGCCCCGGCCTCCACCTCGGGCGGCGGCTCTGCGGCCTGCACCGGAACGGGCCGCAAAAAAGCAAGCCCCAGAAGGGCCAGCATGAACACAGCGCCCACACGCAAACCAACACGCCGCATTCCCTGCCCCTCCTTCCATCGGCTGGCGGGCGCATCGCGCCCCCCTGGCCGTTCTCACTGTAAAAACAATCGTTTAATTATACAATGTGTACAGAAAAAAGGCAAGACCCAAAACCAGTCCCGCTATTTTATGTATCAAATGTTTTAAAATATAGCGCAGCAAGCCCCCCGCCTGTTTCCCGCTTTGATCTACTCTTTGTATAAGCCATGCCGGCCAAGTGGCCAGCTTTGGGCCAAGGCCCGGTTGCTTTGGGCAAAGCCCCAAAGAGAAACCCCTTATGCGGAAACACGGCGGGGGCTGCCGCCTACAAAGAAGGGCATTTTTCAGCCTCCCCTCTGCTGTATATATCGGCAGCTAGTACGGTTTCTTCACCCCGCCCGGCCACTTTCTGCCAACATTTTCTGCCTGTTGCCCCGCCCCTCTGCCCTTTGCTTTTTTATTCCTCTGTCCTTTGCTTTTTATCCCTTCGCCCTTCACTTTCCACTTTCCACTTTCCACTTTCCACTTTCCACTTAGTTCAGCTTCCCATAAGCAGGCACTCCGCACCCAAGGCGGCGGCTTCGCTGGCATCGTGGGTGATGAGCAGCAGGCTGCGGCCCTCTCGGCGGGCACGCACAAACGCGTAGGCACGGTTTTTGCTTTCCTCATCCAAGCCCTTAAAGGGTTCGTCTAAAACCAACACCTCGCCGGGGGCCAATAGGGCGCGCGCCAAAGCCACCCTGCGTTTTTCTCCTCCGGAAAGTTTCCCGGCCGCCTTCTCGCAATCGCCGGGGGAAAGCCCCAGTTCCGCCAGGGCCACGGCCTCTGCCCCCTGCCAGGCACGGGGCAACACCAGCCGCAGGTTTCCCGTGGCGCTGAGGCCAGGGCAGAGCCTGTCCTCCTGAAATACACAGCAAAAATCTTGCTCCTGCCCTATGATATGGCCGCTATCCGGCTGCTCCAGCCCCAGTATCAACCTTGCCACCGTTGTTTTCCCGCAGCCCGACGGGCCCAGCAAGGCCAGTGCCCCCCCGGCGTCCAGGCGGGCGGAAAAATCCCGCAGCACCGGGCAGCCGTCATAGGCTTTTCCTACCTTTTCCAGAACAATGTCCATCATTGGGCGGCCCCCTCTCCCCCTGCCGCTTGCCCGGCCCTGCGCAACAGGGCTAGGGCCAACCAGCCAAACAGGGCGCTCAGCAGCAAAATTACCACCGTCCAGGCAAACATCTCGGGCATCATCAGGTAAATTTTGGCCTGGTAGAGCCGTTCGCCAATACTGCCCGCGGGCAGGCCAATCACCTCGGCGGCCACCCCGCTTTTCCAGCTCATGCCAACGGCCAGTTCACAGGCGGGCAGCAGGTGGGCCATCAGCGCTGGCAGGTAAATCCCGCGCACACGCCGCCAAAAGGAAAGGCGGAACACCGCCGCCATCTCCAGCAGCTTACCGTCGGCGCTACGCAGCCCGGCCAGGGTGCCGCCATACAGCACCGGCAACACCATCAAAAAACTCACCCAGGTGCTCAGCCAGCGGCTGCTCACCCATACCAGCATCAGGATGATGAAGCTGGCCACCGGCACACTGCGCACCAGCAACATCAAAGGCCGCAGCAGGGTTTCGGCCAGGCTGCTGGCCGCCGCCAGGGCGGCCAGCAGCACCCCCGCCACCAAACCCAGCAAAAAACCCAGCCCAATATGCCACAGGCTGCCCCCCACGCTTTGCCAAAACACGGGGCTTTGCACCAGGGCCGCCAGCGCCCCCAACACCGCCCAGGGGGAGGGCAAAAACAGTTCCTGCCCAATGGCAAGGCTGGCCACCGCCCACACCAGCAGCCAAAACAGTACCGCCAGCCCCATCTTCAGTGCCCCGTTCTTGTTGATGCTCCCCTCTTTTCGCATGGGCTATACACCGTAATAGAAATCATCCCCCGGCAGGGCGCCACCCACCGCCTCGGGTTTTTGGGCGTACAACACCGCCAGATAGCCCGCCAGCATCTCCTGCATGTCCGCCCCCGCCACAAAGGTAAGGTTGCAGGCAGGCAGGGCCTTTTCGGCCACCTGGGGCTTTTCCACAATACCGTACTGTGCCACCAGTTGGGCGGCCTCGGCGGTGTTTTGCCGCACCCAAATAATACTGGATTCATAGTCCTTCAAAAAATCGGCCAGCAGCGCTGGGTTTTGCTCTATGAACTCCCGGCGGCCCACCAGTACCCCGGTTACCAACGCGCCGCCCTCGCCCAGGGCATCCCATTCCTCGGTTAAATCCAGCGCCTGGCGCACCGCCGGGTTTTGCATTTGCACCGCCGTGGCATAGGGCTGGGGCAACACGGCCACAGCCCCCTCTTCCGCCGCCAGCAGGGCCGCCACTTCGGTAGATTCACTCTTGAATTCCACCGTCACATCCTGCCCAGGGGTGAGGCCATTTTGGGTGAGGATATAGTGCAGCACGAATTCGGGCGTGGTGCCCTTGCCTGTGCTGTACACCGTTTTGCCCCGCAAATCCTCTATGCTTTGCACACCCTCCCCATTTTGCAGCAGATACAGCACCCCCAGGGTGTTGATGGCCGCCACCTGGATATCGCCCCCGGTATTGCTGTACAAAACGCTGGCCAGGTTGGCCGGAATGGCCGCCAAATCCACCTCGCCCGCCACCAGCGCGGGCACTATCTCATCCGCCGTGCCGTACATGGCCACCTGGTAATCGTGGGCGGTTTTGCCCTCTTCGGCGTTTTGCATCAGGCGCACCATGCCCATGGTGGTGGGGCCTTTTAGCCCGGCAATGCGAATACTTCCCCCGCCACTGGCCACGCTGGCCGCGGATGAACCCGTACTGGCCGGGGCGGGCGCACTGGCCGCGGCGCTTTGTGCCTCATTTGCGGCTGCGGGCATGGAACCCGTGGCGCCATTTCCCCCGCACCCCACCAGCGCGGCCAGCAGCCCCGCCACACACAGCAGCGCCCCTATCTTTTTTCCCATGTTTGTACCCTCCTTGTGTTTGTATCTGCTGTACAGTATACTAGACCCAGCGCAGAATTTCTGTTGCCACGGCAACAAACCCCATACAAAGGAGGGCCTGTATGATGGAAGAGCTGGCCTTGCTGGCAAACTGCCCGCTTTTTTTGGGGATGACCCAAAGCCAGCGAACGGCCTTTTTGGCGGCCCTGCCCCCGGATTTACGAAGCTACGCCCCCGGGGAAAGCCTACTGGCCGCCGGGGAGCGGGTGCAGAGCATTGGTATATTGCTGGCGGGCCGGGCCGAGGCACAGAAAACCACCCCGGGGGGGCGGCCTTTTACGGTGGCCCGGCTAGGCCCGGGCAGTGTGTATGGAGACGTGCTCTCCAGCAGTGGGGCGCAAAGCCCGGTCAGCATCAGCGCCCGTAGCGCTTGCCGCAGCCTGCGCCTGCCCTATGCGCGGCTGTTTTCCCCCGCTTTTGAGCAGGCTGCCCCCTGCCACAGCCTGTTTTTAAAAAACCTGCTGCGGGTCATCTCGGAAAAATATTTCACATTGGACGCCCGGCTGGACCTCTTACTGCTGCGGGGGCTGCGGCCACGCATCGCGGCCTTTTTACTGGCCGAGGCTGCCAGGCGGGAAAGCCAAAGCTTTTTTATCCCCCATACCCGGGCATCCCTGGCCGAAACCCTGGGCTGCGAGCGCAGCGCCCTCTCGCGGGAGCTTTCCCGCATGGCAAAAGAGGGGCTGATAGAAACACGGCGGGGGTATTTTGCTCTTTTGCAGCCGGCGGCTTTGCAAAAAGCCGCCCAGCAGGGTTAACCCAAAGCGGCACATGTTCGCCTAGGGTAGCCGCACCGGATACACTTGGCGCCGCAAGGCGCTTTTTTCAGCGGCTTGTAAAGCGGCGGTGGCTACGGTATAATGGGCCTATGCTTCAACTTTATCAATTCTCCTGGAGGTAAACACCGTGTCTTTGCCCATTTTGTACATTGTCATCCCCTGCTACAACGAGGAGGAGGTGCTGCCGCTTACCAGCGGGATGTTTTTGGAAAAAATCACCACCCTGGTGGCCGCACAAAGAATTTCCCCAAAAAGCCGGGTGATGTTTGTGAACGATGGCTCCAAGGACAAAACCTGGGAGATTATCCAGCGTTTGAGTGGGGAGAACGAGCATTTTGAGGGCATTTCCCTCTCGCGGAACCGCGGGCACCAAAACGCCCTGCTGGGCGGGCTGATGTGCGCCAAAGACCTGGCCGATATCACCATTTCCATCGATGCAGACGGCCAGGACGATATAAACGCGATGGATGAGATGCTGAGCGAATATGAAAAGGGCTGTGACGTGGTGTATGGCGTGCGCAGCAAACGGGACACCGACACATTCTTCAAGCGTGTTACCGCCGAGGGCTTCTACCATTTGATGAATGGCCTTGGGGCCAAAGTGGTGTTCAACCACGCGGATTACCGCCTGATGAGCAAGCGCGCTTTGGAGGGGCTGGCCCAGTTCCGCGAGGTAAACCTGTTTTTGCGCGGGCTGGTACCCCTGGTGGGCTACCGCTCCTCCAGCGTGTATTATGAGCGGCACGAGCGCCTGGCCGGGGAAAGCCACTACCAATTGAAAAAATTGTTGGCCCTGGCCTTCGACGGCATCACCAGCCTCTCGGTGAAGCCCATCCGCCTGATTACCTGGCTGGGGCTTTTGTTCTCGGTGGTTAGCTTCATTGCGGTACTGGTGATTTTTGTGCAGTATCTGCTGGGCATGACCATACAGGGCTGGACAAGCACCCTCATCGCCATCTTTTTCATGGGCGGGGTGCAGATGCTCTGCCTTGGGGTGATTGGCGAGTATGTAGGGAAAATATACAACGAGAGCAAACAGCGTCCCCGTTTCATCATTAGCCAGCGCACCTTTGACGAGGAGACGCCAGAAAAGGGTGAGTAAACCATGCAGTACCAACACGCCCTATTTGATTTGGACGGCACCCTCATACGTTCGGAGGATGGAATCTTAAACTCTGTGGAGTATGCCCTGGCCAAGATGGGCCGCCAAAGCCCCGGAAGGGATTTTTTGCTGCGCTTCATCGGCCCACCCCTGGTGGAGAGTTTTGAAAAGCTGTGTGGCCTATCTGCAAAAGACGCCCAGCGCGCCACCGAGCTGTACCGCGAGCGCTACAGCCAAACCGGCCTGTATGAGTGCGCGCTGTACACCGGGATACGCCAGCTTTTACAAGATTTAAGCGAGGCTGGCTGTCACATCCATTTGGCCACCGGCAAGCCGGAAGCCTATGCCCGGCCTATTTTGGAGCATCTGCTCATTTTGCCCCACTTCACGGTGGTGGCGGGCATCCCGCTGGATTTGCAGCACCACAGCAAAGAAAGCCTGATACGGCGGGTGATGGAAGAAGCACACTTTGCCCCGGCTGCGGGCGTGATGGTGGGAGACCGGTATCACGACGTGGAGGGCGCGGCCGCCTGCGGCATGGATTGCATTGGGGTGCTGTATGGCTACGGTGACGCCGCCGAGCTGGCCACCGCCGGGGCCACCTATCTGGCCCACAACGCCGCCGAGGTTGGGCGCTATATCCTGGGCTAAGTGTATGCCCGGCGGCCCACATAAACAAGCAACCCACACCGAATAAATCGGTGCGGGTTGTTTTCATTTTGTGTGACATCTATCGTACATGCTCTAGCGGCGGACAGTTTTCTTGGAGCCGCAAATGAATCAGCTTTTCTCCATCTTTCTTTCCCAGATGAATCGGGCTTGGTTTTTTCTGGCGAACGTCCTCTTCCAGCACATAGTTTTCTGCTTCTTGTTGTAGGGTTTTAAGCTGCCCAATCATGTCTTCTAGTGTCTCAATCGTCTTGGATATCCCATTGAATAAGAGGAAATACTCTTTTCTTAGTTCTTCTTCCATAGCACCACCCTCCCGACTTCATTTTGACGCTTGATGTCACATTTACTCTACCACATATTTTGTTCAATAATTGTCATATTTTGCAAGCAAAACCGAAATAATACGCTTTTGCTCTGCCGCGGTTTTCTAACAACAGTATATGACGTTCCGATGCAAAATGTGTTCGGTTTTTCGCCCAAAACCAACATGGGCGGGGCCCCAAGCAGCACATGTTGACAGAGCAGCCCACGCCACAGTATGATGAAAGCAGGCGGAAAACGCAACTTTGCCAACAGGGCCCGGGGTTGCCAAGGCACAGCGGCGCGCCCGCCCAAACTTGTTCATACATTTTTATTGTAAGGAGAACGCCTTTTGAAACGCACCAGTACAACGGAGAGTGTCCGCTAACCGGGAGGTTTGCGGCGCTTACCACAGCACAAACCTCCCAAAAGGAAGGAACCATCACCTTTAGGAGGATATTTTCCCTTGAACAGAGAAAACAAACGAAAAACATTCAAAACCGGATATTACAAAAACAACGCCTGCAACGATAGCTTCACCTGCGCCGTATGTGGCCGGTTGATGACGCCGGAGCATGCCGGAACAGCGCACCGCAACCACTGCTGCAACTGCCTAAGCAGCCTGCATGTGGACGAGGACCCCGGAGACAGGGCCTCGGACTGCGGCGGAATTATGGAACCTGTTGCCGTATGGACGCGCAAGGGCAATGAATGGGCCCTCATCCACCGCTGCCGCCGCTGCGGGAAACTGAGTTCAAACCGGGTAGCGGCCGACGACAACCCCATGAAGCTGATGTCCATTGCCATGAAACCGTTGGCCCTGCCGCCATTTCCTTTGGAGCGTCTTGAGGAAATGACGCGGCTGATGGGCGGCGATGGGAGTTTATAGACAGGCAGGTAATACCAAGAAAACCAAGGGGGGCGGCCAGTATGGCCGCCCCCCTTGCTCAAATGATTGATAAAATATCCGTTTATGTACCCTATTTGACGGCCAGGTTGATGAGCTTGCCCGGCACCCAAATCTCTTTCATCACCGTTTTTCCCTCCAGGGCCTTTTGCACGGCTGCTTCCGCTTTGGCCGCCGCCAGGGCCTCCTCTTTGGCAATGTCTGCCGCCACGGTAAGGCGGGCGCGCGGCTTGCCGTTCACCTGCACCACAATCTCCACGGTGTCTTCCACCGTTTTGGCCTCGTCGTACTGGGGCCAGGGGGTTTTGGCAATCTCCCCAGAAAAACCCATCTGCTGCCAAGCCTCTTCGGTCATGTGGGGGGCAAAGGGGTTCAGCAGTTGCAAGAAGATGCCATACTCCGCACGGGTGGGCCCGCCCGCCGCGCTGAAATCGTTCAGCAGGCTCATCAGGCAGGCAATGGCCGTGTTGTGCTTGAGGTTTTCCAGGTCTCCCCCCACCTTTTTGATGGCGCGGTGGATAGGAGCCTCCAGTTCGCGGCGAATGCCAGCGCCCTCTTGCAAGCTGCCCCGCAAGGCCCAGGCACGGTCTAAAAAGCGGCGGCTGCCCTTGATGGACGCGGTGTTCCAGGGCGCACTCTTCTCAAAATCGCCAATGAACATTTCGTACACACGCATGGTGTCGGCCCCAAACTCTTCAATAATTTCATCGGGGTTCACCACATTGCCGCGGCTCTTGCTCATTTTTTCGCCGTTCTCGCCCAAAATCATCCCATGGCTGGTGCGGCGCAGGTAGGGTTCTTTCTGGCCCACCACGCCCTCATCGTACAAAAACTTATGCCAAAAACGGCTGTACAACATGTGCAGGGTGGTGTGCTCCATGCCGCCATTGTACCAGTCCACCGGCATCCAGTATTGCAGAGCCTCGTCACTGGCCAGGGCTTCTTCGTTGTGCGGGTCACAGTAGCGCAGGAAATACCAACTACTGCCCGCCCACTGGGGCATGGTGTCGGTTTCCCGGCGGGCGGGGCCACCGCATTTGGGGCAAGTGGTTTTCACCCATTCCTCATGCCGCGCCAGGGGGGAATCCCCTTCAGCCGTCGGTTCAAATTCTTCGATGTAGGGAAGTTCCAAAGGCAATTCACTCTCCGGCAGGGGCACCCAGCCGCAACAATCACACCACACCATGGGAATAGGCTCGCCCCAGTAGCGCTGGCGGCTAAACACCCAGTCCCGCAGTTTGTAGTTCACCTTGGGCTCACCCTTGCCCTCTTTGGCCAGCCAATCCACAATGGTTTCCTTGGCCTGCTGCACACTTTGGCCGTTTAGGAAACCGCTGTTCACCATCACGCCTTCTTCGCAGGCGGTGTAGGCTTCTTCTTGCACCTGGCCCCCCTGCACCACCTCCAGGATGGGCAGGCCAAATTTTTTGGCAAAGGCCCAGTCGCGCTCGTCATGTCCCGGTACGGCCATGATAGCCCCGGTGCCATAGCTGGCCAGCACGTAATCCGAAATAAAGATGGGAATTTTTTGGCCGTTCACGGGGTTTATAGCCTCCACACCCTGTAGCCGTACCCCGGTCTTTTCCTTGTCTTTCGAAAGCTCCGTGCGCTCAAAATCGCTTTTGCGGGCGGCCTCTTGCTGGTAGGCCGCAATCTCTTGCAAATTCTCAAGCTGCCCCTCCCATTTCTGCAAAAAGGCATGTTCGGGGCTCATCACCATGTAGGTGGCGCCAAACAGGGTGTCTGGCCGGGTGGTATACACCGCCAACTTATCCCCCGCCGTGGTCTCAAAAATCACCTCGGCGCCGTGGCTGCGGCCAATCCAGTTCTTTTGGCTGGTGGCCACCCGCTCAATATAATCCAGGCCCTCCAGGTCGTCAATCAAGCGGCTGGCATATTCGGTAATTTTCAGCATCCACTGGCTTTTCACCTTGCGGATGACCTCGCCGCCGCAGCGTTCGCAGCCGCCGTTCACCACCTCTTCATTGGCCAGCACCACCTTGCAACTGGTGCACCAGTTCACAGCCATTTCTTTTTTGTAGGCCAGGCCTTTTTTGAAGAGTTGCAGGAAAATCCACTGGGTCCATTTGTAGTAGCCGGGGTCGGTGGTGTCCACCTCGCGCTTCCAATCAAAGCTGATGCCCAGGGCCTGAATCTGCGCGCGGAAACGGGCGATGTTCTGCTTTGTGACAATGGCGGGATGGATGTGGTTCTTGATGGCGAAATTCTCGGTGGGCAGGCCAAAGGCGTCCCAGCCGATGGGATACAGCACGTTATAGCCCTCCATGCGGCGCTTGCGGGCCACGGCGTCCATGGCGGTGTAGGGCCGGGGATGCCCCACATGCAGGCCCTGCCCGCTGGGGTAAGGGAACTCTATCAGGGCATAAAATTTGGGCAGGCTGTGGTCGTCCAGCGCCGAAAAGGTGGCCTGTTCCACCCAGTGCTTCTGCCACTTGGGTTCAATCAATTTCGGGTCATACTTATTCACGTCAATTCTCCTCACTGGCTAGCCCAAAACAAAGGGCGCATCGCCGCCCAAGGCACGCGCTGCCCCCTTCTTTCGGCCCACCGTACAGTTCTGCTTTTCTCTGTTCTCCTTCGCCCATGTCTGGGCTTGCGCCCTGTTCGCGGCGCCGCCTAATCCAGTTCTAGCGGCACCGGCTGGGCATCCGCCCACAGGCGTTCCAGCGCGTAGTATTCGCGCATTTCGGGGTAAAACACATGGGCCACCACACTGCCGTAATCCAGCAGTATCCAGCTTTTGGTGCCAGCCCCTTCCACGCGGCTGGGCTTCACACCCGCCTCATTTAGCTTGAACTCAAGCTCGTCTGCCAGGGCCCCCACATGGGTGCTGGAAGTACCCGAAGCGATGACGAAATAGTCGGTCAACACCGTTAGGTCCTCCACTTTTAGCAGTTTTATGTCCAGCGCCTTCTTGCTGTTCAGCGCATTTGCCATCATTTTAGCCAGTTCCAAAGCTTCCATAGGCCACCCCTTATCAGTTTTTATAGTGCTTGAATCAATACGGCCTAGGCCGCCTGTGGCTCCACGTCCACGTCGGCGCCGCCCTCACCCTCCTGCACGCCGCTCATCACCTGCACATTGGGCGCATACAGCGGTGTACCCGCCGGTATGGTGATGTTTGGCAGGCCCAATTCCTCGCCGGGCACCGGGCTGCCGTAGCTGCGGAAATACTCGTTCATTAGGTTCGCCGCACCCGGCTCCTCGGGGGTGCCCCGGCCATACACATCCACAAAGTATAGGCTGCGGCCTTGGCCGGTGGGGTCTAGCCCCGGGTCTGTGGCGCCGGGCACCTTACAAAACAAGACGTTCTCCGGCTGCAACTTCAGCGCCGAAAAACCCAGGTCAAAGATGTCCTTCATGCCAATATCGGTGTTGCAGTAGTTTTCAAACACCGGTAGCAGCTTCACCATATCGCCGGGGGTAAGGTTCATGAAACGGCGGAAAAGCGCGGAATAGAAGTGGCGCTGGTTGTCCAGGCGGGCCAGGTCGGCCTGTTCAAAGCCGGGGCCCTTGCGGTTGCGCACAAAAAACTCGGCGGCGTTGCCGTCTAGCCATTGCCAGCCCTGGGGCAGGTAACTGCCCTCGTTGCTCATCTCCTGCGGCACATACACCCGCAGCCCGCCGAAGGTATCCACAATGGTTTTTAGGGCGTCCATATCCATGGCGATGTAATGGTCTATGGGCAGGCGGAACTGCTCCTCAATCACCTTGACCAGGTTGTTGATGGGGTTTTGCTTATCCGGCCCGGAAATGAGCGCCGCATTGATCTTCCCGGTGCCGCCTGTGGGCACCTCTTCGCCCACATAGCTGTCCCGCGGAATTTGTAGCAGGTTTAGCTTGTTATTCACAAGGTCGAAATTCGCGTACAGAATCATATCGGTCAGGCCCAGGCCCGCGCCATAGTCCCGCCCTTCTTCATTGTCTATGCCCACAATTAAGATGTTCACCGTATCTTTTTTGGAATAGTCCTTTGGGGTATAGTTGGTGATAGAACCCAGCAGGCCGGTTTCGAATACGCCGTTCAGGTAACCCAGGAACAGCCCTACCAAGACCAGCAGCAACGCCAGCATCACCAGCAAGGCGATGAGCGCCTTGTTTTTCTTTTTCTTGGGCCGCGCGGCAACCGCTGCCGCACCCGCGGCTTTGGGTGGTGGGGGCTGCCGCCCCGCCCTTGCGGGCGGTGGCACGGAAGCAGGCGGCATGGTTTGCTGCCTGGGGGCCTGCTGAAACGGCGTTTGCTGCCCGTTTTGCCCCGGGTTCTCCTGCGCTGGTTGGGGCGGCTGAATGGAAACGGGCTGCATTCTTTGGCGGGGTACTTGTTGCCCCGCACCGGGGGCCACCGGGGCAATTTGGGCGGGGGCCATACGCTGCTGGGGGGCCGCTGGCTGCTGGGGCAGGGCAGTGGGCTCCATGCGCTGCTGGGCGGGCGGCTGGGGGGTTTTCTGGGCCCTATGGATGCGGCCGGAATTATAATTGTGTTCTCGTTTTGCCAATCGTTCGTACCTCTATGCGGCCACCGCCTAAGCGGGCGCCTCTGTGGACTGGATGTCCGTCATGGTTTTAATTTCGGTTTCCACAACGCCCAGGCTCATGGGTAGTTCCTGCACGTCCATCTCGGCTGCGGTTACCACCTGGCCCTCGGCGCGGAAATAGGTGTTCAGCACATCGGCCATCTCCTCGGCCACCAGGGAAACGCAGGCCGAGCCCTCGTACATGGCGGCCCCACAGGCCGGGCGCACCATGGTGATGTCGCTGCCCTGTAGCTGCAAGGCCTTGGTGGCCAGGCTTCCCAGGCCCATCAGGTCATTGTCGGTTTTCACGCGGTAGGTCAACACGTCCATCCACATGATGAGGTCTTGGGGGGCCAGGCTGGTGAATTCCCTATATAGCGCGGAATACACATACTGCTGGGTGCGTAGGCGGGCGATATCGTACTGCTGGTTGTAGGCCGCGCTATAGCGGTTGCGCAGCAGCACCTCCAAATCGGTGCCATTGAAGCGGTGCCAGCCCTGGGGAATCATGGTGCCGGCATTTTCGTCCCGCGTGTCGTCAATATCCACCGGCACATACACATCTAAGCCGCCCTTGATATCCACAATCTCACGCACGGCGGCCATATCGATGGTAACATAGAAATCCACCGGCAATTTGAACTGGTCTGCCAGCACGGCGGTCAGGGCCGCCACCCGGTTTTCGCTATCTGTGGCATTGCGGTACAGGCCGTTGATTTTGTAAGTGCCGCCGGTTTCCACCTCTGCACCCACAAACACATCGCGGGGAATTTGCATGATGGCCACCTTGTTGTTCACGGTGTCGTAGTGGCAGTAGAGAATCATATCGGTGTTGCCCACGGTATCGGTGGGGTCATCGTCATCGTAGGCGATGCCGCACACCAAAAAGTTGACGATACCCTTGCCCGCATAATCCGGGAACATGGCCGCCGTACCTTGCTCTATGGGCACGGTGCCCGCCTGGGTATTCCGGCCGCTGATGCGGTTGCTAAGGCTGATGTAGCCCGCCAGCACCACCACCGAGAGGACCAGTACCAGGCCACCGGCAATGATGCCAGCACGAATAGCCCGGCGCTTGCGCCGGGCCGCTTTGAGGCGTTTTTGTTCGGCGGGGGTAAGCACCCGCCCCACCGGCCTGCCGTTGCTCTGGCGCGGGGCCTGCCCGGTGCCGCCACCGGAAGGCGCCCCGCCTGCCGCTTGGCTTTTATACCGCTGCGGCGGCATACCCTGGCCGCCGGTACCGCCCGCCTGCGGCGGGCGGGCGGGGGCCCTTTGGCCCCCGGGCGCGGGCGGCCTTTGGCCCGCGCTGGGCGGCCGTTGCTCACTGCTAGGTGGCCGTTGCCCACTGCTGGGCGGGGGGCGGCGAACAGGCTTTTCGCCAGACGGCGGCGTGTTTTTCTTTTTGGAGATGTTGCGTTCAAATTGGTTCAAGGCTGTTTCGCCTCCAATGCCTCATTCAGTAGCCCTAGCCTGCCGCTCGGCTTTTAGGCTTTCTAGTGCCTGCACGGTGTCCTTATCCAAGGGCTTGTGCAGCTTGTTTAAATGGATGATATTCTCTTCCATCGCGGCCACAACCGCCGCGTCCAAATCCCGGTAGGCCAGCTTTCGCAGCTTGCCCACACCGGGGAAAGTTCGTTCCTCACTAATGATATCCGCCATGAAAATTACCTTGTCCAAAAGGCTCATGCCCTGCTTGCCTGTGGTGTGGCAGGCAATGGCCGAAAGTACCTCCTCGTCGTAGATACCAAGGCTGTGCTTTGCGTAGATGGCGGCGCAGGGGCCATGCCATACCGGCAACGGGCGCTGTGCAGTTGCCCCCGCCATTATAGCATCTTGCTCTAGCAACTGCAACAATTCCTCCCGGCTGCTCTCTTTCACAATGTCGTGCATCCAGGCGGCCATGCGGGCCTTTTCTGCACTCAGCCCGTAGTGGCGGGCCAGCTTATCAGCCGCCTCCACCACGTTTTTCACATGCTTGTACCGCTTTTCACTCAAGGCGTTTTTCGCCAGCTTCTTGGCTTCTTCCTCACTCAGCACGGTCAAGCCCCCTCGCTTTTTATCCAAAGAACAGATTAACTTCCTAACTTAAGGTATGGTGAACTGTGTTAATTTGTTCTACACAACCGGGCCGGTTTGATAGAGCCCATGCTCCATCACAATGCCATAGGCCGGGGGCGGGATAAGCCCCTGCACGTTTTGCCCCGCCGCCAGCATCTGCCGTATTTCCGAAGAGGATACCGGGGGTGTCTCCCCTTTGGCCCACACAAAACGCCCACCTTCGGCGGCCAGTAGGGCGGCGGCCTTTTCCAGTTCCTCTTGCGCTTCCTGGCGGGCCTGCACCACCAGTGTTACACATTGTAGAAGTTGGCGGTAACAATGCCAGGCGGTGAAGCTGCACAGCATGTCGCCCCCCACCGAAAGATAATACTCATCCTCCGGGCGCTGTTTTTGCAAAATACGCAGGGTGTCTAGGGTGTAGCTTTTGCCCCCGCGCAGAATCTCCATATCGCTTATTTCCAGCCCCTCAAACAAGGGGAAAAAGCAGGCACACATGGCCAGACGCAAGGGTGCCGGGGTGGCTGCCGCCTGCTTGTGGGGGGGCAGGCCAGCGGGAATAACCAGCACCCGCCCCGGGGCCACGGCCGCGATGGCATTTTGTAAAAGTGCCATATGCCCGATGTGGGGTGGGTCGAAGGTGCCTCCAAAAATGAGGGTTTTCACCTTTTCAGCAGCTCCGCATAGGCGGATTCCTTCCTCTTTGGCAGAAACAGCACAAAGGTGCGCCCGCGCACCAGCACAACCTCCGCACGGGTGGCCGCTGCCAATTCGTCGGCGGTTTCGCGGGCGGTGAGGGGGCTTGTTTCCAGCACCTTGAGTTTGATGAGCTCCCGCGCGGCCAGGCAATCGGCCGTGGCTTTCACCACCGGCCCTTCCAGCCCGCCTTTCCCCACTTGGAACACCGCGGTAAGGCCCATGGACGCCTTGCGCAGCGCCGCCCGTTGTTTTCCTGTCAGCATCTTGTGCCTCCACATGGCGGGTACGGCCCAGGGGCCCACCCGCACACATTTCTTTGTAAAATTTTTGCAATCCAGCCTATTCCCCGGGCAAAACCGAGGGCAATTCTTGCAGCAGCAGCTTCACCGCCGAAGCGCGGTGGCTAATTTCGTCTTTTTCTTCATCGCTTCTATCCGCAAAACTGCGCCCCCCTACATAGAACAGAGGGTCGTAGCCAAAGCCGTTTTCGCCATTGGCAGAAAAACCAATCATCCCGTCGCAACGGCCCTCCACCTCCATACCCGCGCCGCTGGGCAACTGCAAGGCCAGCACACACACAAAATGGGCGGTGCGTTTGGCAAAGGGGGTACGTTCCAGCAAGTAGAGCAATTTTTTACAGTTGGCCTCGTCGCTGGCGTGTTCGCCTGCAAACCGGGCCGAAAAAATACCCGGCGCCCCGTCTAAGATGTCCACCTGTAGGCCGGAATCATCCCCGATGGTGGGCAGCCCCGAAAGCGCGCAGGCGGCCTTGGCTTTCAGCAGGGCATTTTCCGCGAAGGTAGCGCCTGTTTCCTCCGGCATGGACTGAACGCCCGCCTCGGCCAGGCCCTTGGCCGTGTGCCCCCCCGCTGCCAGCAGCCGCTGCATCTCGGCCAGTTTTTTCTTGTTATTGGTGGCAATCAAAAACTCCATCCATTTTCCGTCCTTCCCTCACAATAACCCACATATGGGCTATTCCTCCAGCAAAAATAGGGCGTCTACAAAAGCGGCGGGGTCAAACACCATCAAATCGTCTATCCCCTCGCCCACCCCCACAAAGCGCACCGGCAGGCCCAGCTTTGCCTTGATGCTCACCACCGCGCCGCCCTTGGCGGTGCCGTCCAGCTTGGTAAGCACAATGCCGGTGGCGCTGGCGGCATCGATGAACTGCTGGGCCTGGTTAATCGCGTTTTGCCCGGTGATGGAATCCAGCACCAGCAGGGTTTCCACGGCGGCCTCGGGGTTGGCTTTGTGCACCACCCGGCTAATTTTGGCCAGCTCGTCCATCAGGTTTTTCTTGGTATGCAGCCGCCCGGCGGTGTCGCACAGCACAATATCAAAGCCCTTGGCTGTGGCGCTTTGCACGGCGTCAAAAATCACGGCGGCGGGGTCGGCCCCATCGGCATGGCGCACAATGGGCACCCCGGCCCGGCCTGCCCAAACCTCCAGCTGCTCCACCGCCGCCGCGCGGAAGGTGTCGCCCGCGGCCAGCATCACTTTTTTCCCTTCTTCTGTGAACAGGTGGGCCAGCTTGGCAATGGAGGTGGTCTTACCCACCCCGTTCACGCCAATCACCAAAACCACGGTGGGCTTGCCGGAAAGGTCCATCTCCTCATCGGCCAGCAGCATCTCTTTGATGATATCCTTCAGCGCTTCCAGGGCATCCGCCCCGGTTTTTAGCCGCTCATCCCGCACACGCAGTTTGAGTTTGGCAATCAAATCGGCGGCGGTATCGGCCCCGGTATCGGCCAAAATAAGCTGCTCTTCCAGGTCCTCATACAGTTCGTCGGTCACCTCACCGGCGTTCACCATCTGGCTGATGCTGCCAAAGATGGTGTTGCGCGTTTTGCGAAGGCCCGCGCCCAGTTTTTCAAAAAATCCCATATACAGCTCCCGGTTTCCCCGCCTGCCGCCCATTGGCGTACAGCTTTTGGTTTTTCCATTTATTATACCACAAAAACCATTATGCGACTACACTTTTCCGCCGCAAAAGTGCCCGGCGGGCAAAGGCCGCCGGGCGGGAAAATGGGAAGGCTCCCCTATCAAAGCCAAACAGCCCAATCGCCAAAATCAAAAGTGCCGCTGCCGTGCCGCAGTTGCCCTTTCTCTTTTAAGCCTCGAAATTCATTCCGCATTCGGGCCAAAATTTCCGGCTGCACATCCAGCGAATGGTGCGCCGGAAACACCTTTTTCACATCCAGTGCAGCAATTTTTTCCAGTGAACAGAGGTAAGCCCCGGGGTCTGTGGATGGGTAATAGGCGAACAGGGTGTCTTTATACACTAAATCACCCGTGAACAGATAGCCCCGTTCCTCCTCCCAAAAACACATATGCCCTGGAGAATGGCCGGGTGTGTGCAACACCTCTATGGTCCGCCCGCCAATATCAATACCGTCCCCATCACACAGCACTTTTGTGGGTGTTCCTTGGAAAAATTGGTAACTGCTAACATCGTAGCCTTCCGGCAACGCGCAGCGGTCCACCACCATCTCCCGGATTGTCTCTATGGAAAGGGGAAATTCCCCACTGAGCCAGTTGAGTTCTTCCCCATGCGCATAAAACACAGGGAAATGGGCGTGCCCGCCGATATGGTCCCAGTGGATATGTGTTGCTACCGCAATAACAGGATGCGTCGCCAGCTTTTTAACTTCTTCATGGATATTGCAAATGCCCAGCCCCGTGTCTATCAAAAGGCTGTGCGTACTGCCATTTAAAAGATAGCAGTGCGTCTCCTCCCAGTGCCGATACTCACTGATGCAGTAGGTATCTGTATCCACCAAATCTATGGTAAACCAGTCGCTCATAGGGCTATCTCCTTGTGTCTCCACGGCCAATGCAGCTTAGCCGCCATGGAGGGTTTCGGGTGATTGTGGCCTGCGTGGTCAAACCAAAAAACGCGTTTTTCGTTGCTACCGCACCAAACTGGCGTCCACATCCGCCACGTTCAGCCGCAGCATTTTGGAAACGCCGTCCTCCTGCATGGTCACGCCATACAGCACGTCGGCCTCCTCCATGGTGCCGCGGCGGTGGGTGATAACCACGAACTGGGTCTCCTTGGTGATGCGCCGCAAATATTGGGCATACCGCAGCACGTTGATGTCATCCAGCGCGGCCTCAATCTCGTCCAGTACACAAAAGGGCGCGGGGTTCACCGCCAGAATGGCAAAATAGATGCAGATGGCCACCAGCGCCTGCTCCCCGCCCGAGAGGGCCGCCAAATCCTTGATGATTTTGCCCGGGGGGGCCACCTCGATGTCGATGCCGCTCTCCAGCAAATCGTCTGGGTTAGCCAGGCACAAGTTCCCCCGCCCGCCGCCAAACAACTCCGCAAAAATGCGCTGGAAATGCGTGTTGATATCCGCAAAGCTGGCCGCAAACAGGGCGGTCATCTCCTCGCACAGGCTCTGGATCATTTTTTCCAGTTCCGCCTTGCTCTCTTCCACATCTCCCACCTGGGTTTTCAGGAAGGTGTAGCGGGTGTTCACCTCTTCAAATTCCTCAATGGCGCCCACGTTCACGTTCCCCAGGTTCTTGATTTTCCCGCGTAGTTCCCCCACCCGGCGGCGCAAGTCGGCCGCCGAATCAAAGGCCACGCAAAGCCCCTCGGCCTCGCTTAGCGTCAGTTCATATTCGTCCCAAAGCTGGCTGATGGTGGCGTCATAGCGGCTTTCCATACCGGCCTTTTGCTCGCTCAGGCGGGCAATCTCCCGGCCCAGGGCCTCGCGCTCGGCGCTGATTTGCCGCTCGCGGGCGGTTTGCCCGGTGATGGAACCCTCCTTCTCCAGGCGCAGGCCCGTCAGTTCCTTAATATGGCGCAGGGTCTCTTCCATGCTGGCCTTGTTGTCCTCGGCCTCACGCCCCACATTTTTGATTTTTTCCTCATACTCGGCATTTTCCGCCTGCAAGCGGCGGATATTCTCGGTGAGGGCCAGGCGGCGGGCCTCGCTTTCCCCGGTGCGGCTTTTGAGGGTTTCGATGTTCTGGCGGTGCAGTTCGGCATCCCGCTCGTGGCCCAGGGCGGCCAGCCGCAGGGCCGAAAGTTCCTCGCTCAGGCTCTCCCGCCCAGTGAGGAATTGGTCGTCCTCCCCGGTAATGCCCGTCAGTTCTTCCGAAAGGGCGGCCATCTCTTTCCCCAGCGCCTGGCCCTCCTCTTCCGCCTGCCTGTGCTGGGCCTGGGCCTGTTCAATCTGCGCGGCCAGGTCGTCACACTCGCGCGCCAGGCGCACACGGCGTTCCTCGCCGCCCTCCATGGCTGCGCGGATGCGTGCCAGTTCCCCCTCGCCGCGAATTTTATCACCCCCCTGGGTGATGGCTTCGCTCTCGGTGGCGGTCAGTTCGGCTTGTAGGGCGTCCACCTCGGCCTTCACCTTGGCGGTGGCCTCCTTGGCTGCCGCCATGCCGCCGCGCAAACCACTGATTTTCTTTTGCAGTTCCTCTATCTCCTGCTGGCGGCTGAACAGCCCCGCCGAGCGGGACACGGAGCCCCCCGTGAAGGAACCGCCCGCGTTGATGACCTGCCCGTCCCGCGTGACCACACGGTTACGGTAATCCAGCGCCTTGGCCGTGCGCGAAGCGTCGCCTATATCTTCTACCACCACAATGCGGGCCAGCAAGCTGGATACAATGCTCTCGTATTTGGCGTCATAGGTGACCAGGGTTTGGGCCAGGGCGGCGCCGTCCGGCAGGCTGCCCGAAAAACGCTGGGGTTTCACGGTATCCAGCGGCAGGAAGGTGGCACGGCCCCCACCCGTTTGTTTTAGGTAGGCCATGGCGGCCTTGGCGGCGGCTTCGCCGTCCACCACAATGTTCTGCAAGCTAAAACCCAGGGCCGTTTCAATGGCCACTTCATAGCCCGGTTTTACCCCCAAAATGGTGGAAACCGGCCCGATGATGCCCCGGAGTTTGCCCTCCCGCGAGGCTTTGATGACACTTTTGACACTGCCCTGGAAACCCTCCAGGCTGTTTTCCAGTTCCCGCAGCATGTGCAGGCGCTGTTCGGCGCTCTCTGCCTCCCGCACCGCCTTCTGCTCGGCGGCCTCGGCCTCTTCCAGCGCACGGCTGCGGGCCTGCATCTTCATCGCCAGGCCCACCTTGATATTTTCCAGCTTGGTCAGTTCACTTTGTACCGTCTCCAAAAAGGCGTCCGTATCGCTTTTTTCGGCGGCCAGCTTTTCCAGCTCGGCGGCAGCGGCCTGCAACAGCTCCTCCTGGCTTTCCAGCCGCTGGCGGGCGGTCTCGGCGGCGGTGGCGGCCTCGGCGGCGCTCACCTTGCACTCGGTGGCGCGGGCGGTCAACTGGGCCAGCGCGGCCTGCACCTGCCCGCGGCGCTCCCCCGAAGCCAGGCTCTGCCGGGCCATCTCTGCCAGTTTTTCCTCCAGGGCCAGAATCTCGGCCTTGGCCTTTTCCAGTTTTTCTTCATCCTGGCGCACCGCCTCCCGGTGCTCTTCTATCTCGGCTTCAATCTGGCCCGTCGCGTCCCCGCTTTGGGCAATCTCTTCCGTCAGGCTCTCCACCCCGGCCAGGTTATGCTCTATGTTGTTGCGCAGCACCGCTATTTTGGCGTCGCGCCCACTCACTTCTTCCTGCAAAGCGCGAATCTTCTCGTTGCCGCGTTCTATCTCCATGATAATCCGCTCAATCTCTTCGCGGATGCTCTGGGTCTCCTCGTCAATTTGGTCTATCTCGGCGCCCTTTTGCTCATAATCGGCGGTGGCAATTTCCACCTTGCGCTGCTGGGCGCGCAGGCCATCGCGGGTGCTGCGCACCGTGTCCACCCACAGGGTCACTTCCAGGGCTTTTTTCTCCTCGGCCAGTTCCAGGAAACGTTTTGCCTTCTCGCTCTCTTTTTGCAAGGGGCCCACCCGGCCTTCCAGCTCGGCCAGGATATCCCGCAAACGCACCAAGTTTTCCTCGGCGGCGGCCAGGCGACGCTCGGCCTCGTTTTTGCGGTAGCGGTAACGCGCAATACCGCTGGCTTCCTCAAAAATTTCCCGGCGTTCGCCGCTTTTGGCCCCCACAATCTCGGCCACCCGGCCCTGCCCAATGATGGAGTAGCCGTCGCGGCCCAGGCCGGTGTCCAGCAGCATCTCGTACACGTCGCGCAGGCGCACGCTTTGGCCGTTCACGCTGTACTCACTGTCGCCACTGCGGTAATATTTCCGCCCAATGGTCACCTCGTCGGCGTCCACATCGATGCGGCGGTCGCCATTATCCAGCACCAGGCTTACCGCGGCATAGCCCATGGCGCCCCGGTTTTGGGTGCCCCCAAAGATGACGTTTTCCATCTTGCCGCCGCCACGTAGTTGTTTGGCACTGGTTTCGCCCAGCACCCAGCGGATGGCATCGGAGATATTGCTTTTGCCGCTACCGTTTGGGCCCACAACTGCCGTAATACCCCCATCAAAGCTGATGCGGGTACGGTCTGGAAAGCTTTTAAAGCCCTGTATTTCAAGCGCTTTTAGGTACATGCGTCGTCCTTCCCCTGCCGTGCCGCCCTTCTTGCGGCGGCGCGGGCTTATCTAGTTTCTTCCACCAGGCCCAGCAACACCAGCGCTTCCCGCGCGGCCTGCTGCTCGGCCAGTTTTTTGCTGTGCCCGGTGCCCTTTCCAATACAATTGGAGTTTAGGTGCACCTCCACGGTGAATTGCTTGTCATGGTCCGGCCCGCTTTCGCCCGTCACATGGTAGCGAATGCGCTCCTCATGGTTTTGCTGCACCACCTCTTGCAGGCGGGTTTTGTAATCCTCTCCGGCGGCCTGGCCACAGCACACAAAGCGCAGGATGAACCGCCGCGCCTCCTCCATGCCGCCGTCCAGATAAATGGCGGCAATCACCGCTTCAAACGCGTCGCTCAATATGGAAGCGCGCTTTCGCCCGCCGCTGGCGTCCTCCCCTTTGCCCAGGCGCAGATGCTCCCCCAGGCCCATCTGCGCCGCAAAGCCAGCCAGCGCGCTTTCGCACACCAGGGCAGCGCGGCGGCGGGTGAGGTCGCCCTCGGGCAGGGGGGGGTGCAGGCCAAACAGATGGTCGGCCACCGCAATGGACAGCACCGAATCCCCCAAAAACTCCAGGCGCTCGTTGTTGGGCATTTTTTTCTTGCTCTCGTTGGCGTAGCTGGTGTGGGTGAGGGCGTTGGCCAGCAGCTCCTTGTCTTTAAAACAATAGCCTATGGCCGCTTCCAGCGCGGCATCGTGGCTTTCGGGGCTCATTGGGCTTTCTCCTTCTGGGCGGCCAGGTAGCCTTCAATGGCCTCACCCACCTTGTTTTCCACACAGGCCTTTGCCTGGCGGATGGCGTTTTTGATGGCGCGCGCATCGGAGGAGCCATGCGCCTTAATAACCGGATGCTGGATGCCCAGCAGCGGGGCCCCACCGTACTCTTTATAGTCAAAATTCTTTTTGAACTCCGCCAGTTCGCCCTTCATGGCAAGGCCTGCCACCTTGGTTTTGGCGTTTTTGTAGAACATGTCTTTCATCATCCCGGCAAACATTTTGGCCAGGCCCTCTGTCAACTTCAAAATGATGTTCCCGGTGAAACCGTCGCACACCACCACATCGGCTGCCGCCAGCGGAATATCCCGCCCCTCAATGTTACCCATGAAATGAAGGCCGCTTTTTTGCAGCAGAAGGTAGGCTTCCTGTTGCAGGGCGGTGCCTTTGGTCTCCTCGGTGCCGTTGTTGGCCAGCCCCACGCTGGGGTTCTCTCGCCCCATCACCTTTTCCATATAGGCCGCGCCCATGGCCCCAAACTGCACCAGCATCTCGGCGCGGCACTCGCTGTTGGCCCCACAGTCTATCAGCAGCCAGGGCTTTTCGGCGCTGGGCAACACGGTACCAATGGCCGGGCGTTTCACGCCCTTGATGCGCCCCACAATCAGGGTGCCACCCACCAGCAGCGCCCCAGTGCTGCCCGCCGAAACCAGGGCGTCACCCCCGCCGTCGCGCAGCAGCTTGCAGGCCACCGCCAGGGAGGAATCTGGCTTTTTCTTCAGCAGGTCAGTGGCCTCCTCCTCCATGCCAATCACCTCGCTGGCATGCACCAGGGTAATGCCCTCCATGGGAAGGTTGTTTTCGCGGATGACCACCGCCATTTTTTCCTTGTCGCCCACGGCGGTTACCTGCACGCCCAGCTCCTGTACCGCCTGGGCGGCGCCCTGCAAAGGGGCCAGGGGGGCGTTGTCTCCACCCATCGCGTCGATGATAATATTCATGGTGTGCCTCGCTTTCCTGTAAGGCCCTTGCTTTTCGAAAAAAACAAGGGCAAAAAAACCTTCGTAAATCTCTGTTTATTGTTTGGCCTTTTTTATTGTTCGGCCTTCACTTTCCGCTTCCACTTTCCGCTTCTTTTTGCCACCGGCCCATGGCCTCCAACGCACGGGCGGCCAGCGCCGCATAGCGGAGCTGTTTGCCCTTTACCGGGTTTTCCAGCGGGGGCAGTAGCCCCATGTTGGCCCCCATGGGCTGATAATCTTGGTTCTCGGCCACCATGTAGCGGTTCAGCGCCCCACACATGGTTTCGGCAGGCGGGGGCATGTAACTTTGCCCCCCCAGGGTGGCCAAGGCCGCCCGCGCGGCCAGCAGGCCACAGGCCGCGCTTTCCATATAGCCCTCAAAGCCCGTAATCTGCCCCGCAAAGAACAGCCCCGGGTGGTCTTTTAGGCTGAAATCCGGGTGCAGCACGGCGGGGGCGTTCAAAAAGGTGTTCCGGTGCATCACGCCATAACGCGCAAATTCGGCGTTTTCAAGGCCCGGTATCAGGCCAAACACCCGTTTTTGCTCCCCAAAACTAAGGTTGGTTTGAAAACCCACCAGGTTGTACAGGCTGGCTTCGGCGTTCTCCCGCCTAAGCTGCACGTTGGCCCAGGGCCGGTGGCCGGTGGCCGGGTCCCGCAGGCCCACCGGGCGCAGGGGGCCGTAACGCAGGGTATCGGGCCCGCGCTGGGCCATCACCTCCACCGGCATGCAGCCCTCATATACCGTCAGCGGGCCGTCAAAATCGTGCAAGGTGGCACGCTGGGCATTTTTCAGCGCCTCATAAAAAATCTCGTAGCCCGCCTTGTCAAAGGGGCAGTTGAGGTAATCGGCCTCGCCGCGGTCATAGCGGGAAGCCGCAAAAACCCGGCCATAGTCAATGGATTCCGCCGTGACAATGGGGGCCGCCGCATCGTAAAAACTGAGGGACTGCCCCCCGGCCAGAGAGGATATCTCCTCTGCCAAAGCCCCGCTGGTAAGGGGCCCACTGGCCACTATCACCGGGCCTTCCGCCAAAAAGGGGCGCAGTGTGCACACCTCTTCGCGCAGCAGTTCAATACCTGGGTGCTGCTCCACCAAGCGGGTAACCCCGGCGGAAAAAGTCTCCCTATCCACCGCCAGCGCGCCGCCCGCCGCCACCCGGCAGGCATCTGCCACCGGCAAAAGGCTGCTGCCCAAAAGGCGCATCTCGGCTTTTAAAAGCCCGGCGGCACTTTCGGTGCGGCTGGCTTTAAGGGAGTTGGAGCAGATAAGTTCCGCCAGCAGGGGGCTTTTATGGGCAGGGCTTAGGCGCTGGGGTTTTTGCTCGGCCAGCCGCACCAAAACACCCTGCCCGGCCAGCCACAACGCGGCCTCACAGCCCGCCAGCCCGCCGCCTATCACCGTCAGCCTTGTCATCGCGCCTCCTTGCTTGTTGTGCAAATTTGTTCTGTGGGAAGAGGGGGTTTCCTTCGCGCCTGAAGCGCCACCGGGATGGGGAGTAAAGGGCACAAGAGCCCCACAAAAGGCACCCCTGTTTTGTTTAGCCCCCCGCCCTCATAAACTTTCCACTGGTTTACTCGGCGGGCTTTTCGCCGCCCTCTTCGGCAGGCTTTTCGCCACCTTCCTCGGCGGGGCGGCTGTAACCGCAACCCTCTTTCAAACAGCGCAGGGTGCCTTTTTTGCCCCCCTTGCGAAACAGGGTGCCCCCGCACTGCGGGCAGGTGGCGGCCATGGGCTCGTCCCAGCTCATAAAATCACATTTGGGGTAGTTGGCGCAACCGTAGAAAATGCGCTTCTTGCTGGAAGTGCGCAGCAGCAGCTTGCCGCCGTCCTTGGGGCAATGCCCCGGCATCTCCTGTACAATCTGCTTGGTGTTGCGGCATTCCGGGAAGCCAGGGCAGGCCAAAAACTTGCCAAAGCGCCCCACCTTAATCACCATTTTCCGCCCGCACTTCTCGCACTCGATGTCGGTTTCCTCCACCGGAACCTCCACCTTTTGGCCCTCCATCTCGCTTTCGGCGGCGGCCAGGCTTTTGGCAAAGTTCCCATAGAAACCGTCCACGGTTTTCACCCAGTCGGCGGCGCCCTCCTCCACCTTATCCAGGCTGGTCTCCATATCGGCGGAAAATTTCACGTCCACAATGTCGGGAAACCGCTCCATCAGCAGGTCGTTCACCACCAGGCCCAGGGGGGTGGGTTTCAGTTTTTTCTCCTGCCTCTCCACATAGCCGCGGTCCACCACCGTGGTGATGATGGGCGCATAGGTGGAAGGGCGGCCAATGCCGTTTTCTTCCAGCGCGCGGATGAGGGTGGCCTCGTTGTACCGCGGGGGCGGCTGGGTGAATTTCTGCTCGGCTTTCAATTCCCGCAGTTTCACGCCCATCCCCTCGGTTAGCTCTGGCAAGGCGCTCTCTTTTTTCTCTTTTTCGTCGGTGGCTTCCTCATACAGCACGGTAAAACCATCAAAGGTGACGGTGTAACCGCTGGCATGGAAGAGGTAGTCCCCAGCCACGATATCGGCCGCCACGGTGTCCATCAGGCAATCGTTCATCTGGCTGGCGATAAAGCGGCTCCAAATCAAGCGGTAGAGTTTGGCCAAGTCGCCCGAGAGGGTTTTTTCGGCCATTTCGGGGGTGATGGCGGGGTTCGTGGGGCGGATGGCCTCATGTGCGTCCTGCGCGGCAGTGGCACTTTTGCGCTTATACACCCGCTTTTTATCGCAGGCATAGGCCGCGCCATAGGCCCCGGTGATATAGTCCTTAGCGCCCGCCACGGCCTCATCGGAAAGGCGCAGAGAATCGGTACGCATATAGGTGATGACACCCAGGGTACCCATGCCCGCAATGTCCACGCCCTCGTACAGCGTTTGGGCGGCGCGCATGGTGCGCGTGCCGGTGAAGCCGAAGCGGCGGCTGGCCTCCTGCTGCAAGGTGGAGGTGATAAAGGGCGGGGCGGGGCTGCGTTTCCGCTTGCCCTTTTTGATGGTTTTGACGGTGTATTCCTTGCCCTCCAGCGCACTGGTGATGGCGCTGGCCTCGCTTTCGGTATGCACTTCCAGCTTTTTGCCACTGGCGTCGGCCGTGAGGCGGGCCATGAATTTTTTGCCCTCGCTGGCCAGGTGGGCATCGATGTTCCAATACTCCACGGCCTTAAAGGCCTCAATCTCACGCTCACGGTCCACAATCAGGCGCACGGCCACACTTTGCACCCGCCCTGCGGAGAGCCCCCGCCGCACCTTTTTCCACAAAAAGGGCGAGAGTTTGTAACCCACCAAACGGTCCAGCACGCGGCGGGCCTGCTGTGCGTCGAAGAGGTTCATATCGATGGGGCGGGGGTTTTGCATCCCATCCGTGATACCCTTTTTGGTAATTTCCCCAAAGGTAACACGGTTTGGCTGGGCGGTATCCAGCCCCAATATCTGCGCCAAATGCCAACTGATGGCCTCTCCCTCGCGGTCAGGGTCGGTTGCGAGGAGGACGTGATCGCTTTCTTTGGCAAGGGTTTTCAGCTCCCGTACCAGCTTATCTTTGCCCTTGATGTTGAAATAGCGGGGCTTAAAATCCTTTTCCACATCAATGCCCAGTTGGTTTGGGGGCAAATCCCGGATATGGCCGTTTGAGGCAGTCACCTCATAGCCGTCGCCCAGATATTTGCGGATGGTTTTCGCCTTTGCGGGCGACTCCACGATTACTAGTGTAGACATAGACACCTCGTTTAGTGTTTACTGCATGATGACGAACTGCCGCCCCGGCATCTGGCGGGAGAGCCCGGCCAGTTCCAGTTCTGTGAGAGCCGCCATGGCCTCGCCCGGGGAAAGCCCGCTGCGTTTGGCAATCTGCGCCAGGCTCACCGGGTTCACCCCCAGTTGCTCATAGGCCAGTTTGGCGGCATCGCTCAAAACGTCCAGCAGTTCTTCTTCCACCCGCTCCTCCTCCGGAAACTGGAACTGGGAGCTGAGGGGCGGCGCTTCGGGCGGCGGGGGGGCCAGTTTGGGGGCGGTGCCCTCCTGCACCAGCACCGGTGGCAGATAGGGCTTCACCTCTTTTTGGGCAACGGCGGGGGGGCTGTGGCTGCTTTGCGGGCTGTACACCCCGGCCTCCTGGTGCTTTGGTTGGCCGGCAAAGGTGGAGGCACGCCGTTCTTCTGCCGCCGGCTTTTGCAGGGTACGCAATTTCCCGGCCAGGTCGTCCTCTTTGCGGAAGCTGCCCAGGAAACCGCGGCTTTCCCCTTTGGGCGCCGCGCTGTTCTTCGGCGTTTTTGCCCCCCCTGCCGTCACTGCCTGGCGGGGGGCGGCCGCGGCCTGTGGCACATGCTGCACCGGGCGGGCGGCCGCCGGAGCACCGGCGGCCACAGCGGGCTGGGCGGGTATCACGCGGCTTTGCGGCATGGGGCGCATCACGGGTGGCACCGCCCCCACCGGGGCCAGCCTATCCACCGCTTGCACAGAGGAAACCGGGTACACCGGCCTTGCGGGCATGCGCTGTGGGGCGGCCTCCCGCTTGGCCGCCACCTCCCTCTCCCGCTTGGTCACTTCTGCCTTGGTAAGATGCTCCACTGAATCCCAGCGGAAGGGTTTTATCTTCTCTTCCACCTCGGGCTCCTCCGCCAGCTTGCGCTCCCACTCTAGGCGGCGCTTGCTGCGTTCGCCCTGTGGTTTGGGCGCGTTGTGGCGGAAATCCACCTCGTCGCTCACGGCGGCGGCCATCTCATCCAGCGCGCGGTTGCGCGCATCCAGGGCGGCGTCACTGGTGGGGGGCATCTCCCGCTGCAAGCGGCGGAAGGCGTCGATGGCGGCATTCCGGCTCACCCGCTCTCCCCCGTCGCCCGCCTTGTCGCCAGGGGCAAGCTGGCTTTGCAGGGCTTCCAGCAGGGTTTGCTCCCCGGCTTTTACCTGGGCGGGGCTGCTATCCAGCGCCAGCAGGGGGCCCCCCTCCGGCGGGCGGCGGGCCTCCCCCTCGCCTTGGGTGTGCCAGGGCGGGGTGGCCGAAGCCATGGCCGGGCGGCCCTCTTGGGCCTGGGCCTCGGCGGCTTTGGCAATGTCCTCTTCGGGCAGCTCAATGCCATACACCGAAAGCACGTCCGCCGCACTGGCGGCTAAAAAGGCCCCGTCGCGTATCATGGCGTTGGTGCCGCCGGAAAGCTCCGAAAAAATACTGCCCGGCACGGCAAACACATCCCGGCCATACTCGGTGGCAAAGTTCACGGTGCTCATGGTGCCGGAGTGCTTGCGCGCCTCGGCCACCACCAGCGCGTGGGAAAGCCCCGCGATCAGGCGGTTGCGGTGCAAAAAGAAGGGTTTCTCGGGTTTTTGCCCGGGGGGATATTCACTCACCACGGCGCCGTAGCGTTCAATCACTTCCATCAGTTTTTTGTTCTGGGCGGGGTAGCAATTCTCATGCCCAAAAGCAATGCAGGCTATGGTGGGCCCGTTCACGGCCAGGGCGGCCTTGTGGGCCTCGCTATCCAGCCCGGCAGCCAGGCCGCTGACGATGATGGCCCCCCCAAGGGCCACCCCCCGCCCGATGATACGCATGGCCTCCACCCCGTAGCCGGAGGGGCGGCGCGCGCCCACCATCCCCACGCTCAACTGGCCGTTTAGCAGGGTGAGGTCGCCTTTCACGAACAATAAAAGGGGCGGGTTTGAGATATTGCGCAGCATCCCCGGGAACATCCGGTCATCATAGGGCAGCGCCTGAATCCCCTGCGCCTCGGCATGGGCCAACATCAGGGCATAATCCTCCGGGCGGGTGGTGGCCAACTTTTCCGCCTGCTTCTGGGTTAGGATTTCGTCCAGCGCTTCGCTGCCCAGCGCCGCCTGCACTTCCTCGGCGCCGCCGGGGCAGGCCGCCAGCAACTCACCGCTGTTCACCGCCCCAAAGCCCAGGCCCGCGGCCAGCCACATCCAGGTTTCTTTTGGCACATCTTCACCCCTTCCCGTGTTTTGCCTTGCAAAAAGGGCACCCAGCACGGCTGTCCGCGCCCCTTTTTCCCTGGCTTAACAATACAATTAGTCTTTATCCCCTTACCGGTTTTTCAGAATACCGGCGTATAGGTCTTATTCTGTTTCAGTCTCTTTCATGGCATACATCAGCACCGAGGCCGCCACCGCGGCGTTTAGGCTTTCCACCCCGCACTGCATGGGGATGCCCACCCGTCCATCGGCCAGCGAAAGCGCCTGGGCGGAAAGGCCCGCCCCCTCGTTGCCTATCATCAGCGCAAAAGGGCCACCGGGCCGAAGCTGCCCCGGCGGGCGGCTGCCCGGCCCCGCTGCGGCGGCCAAAAGGGCCACCCCCCGCGCCTGTAAGGCCCCGGCTGCCGCCGTGAAGCTGGCCGCCCGCAATACCGGGATGCGCAATGCGGCGCCCATGCTGGCACGCAGGGCTTTGGGGGAAAAAGGGTCGGCCCCGCCGGCCAGCACCACACCCCCGTAGCCAAAGGCCGCCGCGCTACGCAGCACAGCCCCCACGTTGGCCGGGTCTTGCAGTTCTTCGCACAGCAGCAGCCCCCGCGCGGGGGCCAGGGCCTCTGGCTTGCTTTGTGGCAGGGGGAACAGGGCAAACAGGCCCTGTGGGCTACGGGTATCGGCCAGTTTTTCGGCCACAGGTTCGGCCACCAGTACGCAGCTTTCCCCCAAGGTTTCGGCGGTTGGTTCCTGCTGCAAAAAAGCCTCGGTGCAAAACACGGTTTTGGGTTTTTGCACGCTGGCCAGGTCATAACACAGGCGTTTACCCTCGGCAAAAAAAAGCCCTTCTTGCACGCGAAACGCGCCCGAGGCAGCCAGGCGCCGGGCGTATTTCACACGTTCGTTCTCGCGGCTGGTAATGTGCTCCAAGGCGCCGCCCTCCAAAAGGGGATTCTGCCCGCCTACACAGGGCCAAGAAAAGACGAAGCACCCACACATATGCGCGGGTGCGCGGGCACAGCCCGAAGCTAGTTCGCCTTTTTCGCGGTTTCAATGAGAGAGCTGAAGCTCGCGGGGTCATGGATGGCCATCTCGCTGAGCATCTTACGGTTCAGCTCAATGCCTTGCTTTTTCAGCCCGTTCATAAAGCTGGAATAGTTCAGCCCTTCCGCACGGCAAGCGGCGCTGATGCGGGTAATCCACAAACGGCGGAAATCGCGCTTTTTCTGTTTGCGGCCAATGAAGGCGTAGTTGCCGCTCTTCATCACCTGCTGTTTTGCCATTTTAAAATGTTTGGATTTGCTACCGTAATAGCCCTTTGCCAGCTTCAGGGTCTTTTTCCTTCTTTTGCGCGTCATGGTGGCGCCTTTGATACGTGCCATTGTCTTCGCTCTCCTTTACTGCGGCCTGCGGCTTCAGTGGCCGGGCCGGGAAAATGTATAAGTTGCCGGAACAGAAGAAAAACTTACGAGTAGGGCAGCATTTCTTTTACTGCTGCTTCGTTCGTTTTATCCGCATATTGGGAATGGCGGTTGTTGCGCTTCACCTTGCTGGTTTTCTTGTTCAGAATGTGGCTGGTGAAGGCGCTGCCGCGTTTCACGCGGCCTGTTTTGGTCATCTTGAAGCGCTTTTTTGCGCCAGAATGGCTTTTAAGTTTCGGCATTGCTGGTATCCTCCTGAAATATTGTGTTGGCTGTTTTGCCTGGTTTGTCTATCTCCGGCGCGGGCCTGCACTAGGCCTCGCCGGGCTCTTCCGCCCCTTGCTGGGCGGGGTCTGCCTTTTTCACCTTCACGGGTTCTTTTTGCACCGTGGGCGCCAAGAACATAATCATGCTGCGGCCTTCCAACTTGGGGGGCCGCTCCACGGTGGCACACTCGGCCAGTTCTTCGGCAAAGCGGTGGTGCACCGTAAGCCCCTGGCTGGCATGGGCCATCTCACGCCCTCTAAAGCGAATAGAAACCTTCACTTTGTCGCCACTTTTAAGAAATTTTTCTGCATGATGCAACTTGGTGTTGAAGTCGCCCGTATCAATTTTCAAAGAGAGGCGAATTTCTTTAATCTCCACCACTTTTTGGTTTTTGCGGGCTTCTTTTTCTTTCTTCTGCTGTTCAAAACGGTACTTGCCATAGTCCAGCACTTTCACCACAGGCGGGCTTGCCTGCGGGGCAATCTTCACCAGGTCCAGGTCCTCTTCCTCCGCCAGACGCAAAGCGTCCTTGGTGGCCATTACGCCTAACTGGCTGCCGTCGGAGCCAATCACCCGCACCTCTTTGTCACGAATCTGCCCGTTGATCTCCATCTCTTTTTTGCCGCTTGCTATGGAAAGCACCCCCTGTATAGATTTTGCCTGCACCCAAAGGCGCAGAATAAAGAACAAGAGCATGGCGCAAAACAGCCATGCTCTACCGGTGCAAAAGCCCACAAAGGGGCCTAAAAGCCGATATTAACCCGGCACCCTAGGGCACACAAGGTGAGCTTGGCAATGCCAACGCTACTTTATTCCAAAACTGACTATACCACGGGCAAGCACCGCTTGTCAAGGGGGGCGCCTTTGCTAAGGCCCTTCCGGCAAGGAGAGCCAGCGCTCCGCCGGAAGGCGGCAGCGGGCCATATCCACCCGGCCACTCTCCTTAAACACAACCCCTTCGGCCAGCAGCAA
>CAYYLW010000016.1:0-29509 GCA_964472465.1 uncultured Oscillospiraceae bacterium
CTTCCTTTTCTCTTTTTATTTTTCTTTCTGTCCAATATGTATTGTAGTTCTACACTTGTTTTTTTGCTTTATTCTGGCACCGCTTTACTATGCTAGAGAAGTATAGTATAATACATCATGCGCGGCCCGCAACGGCAAAAGCAGACCACTGGCTGGGTTCTGAGGCCTTGCAGGCACAAATTTTCTCACATTTTTCGGAGGTATTCAGCACATGAAAAAAGCACTTTTGGTTCTTCTCGCCCTTACCATGGCCGCCAGCATGTTTGCCGGTTGCGCCAGCGCTTCCTCTTCCGCAGCACCCAGCACCGCCAGCAGCGCCCCGGCGGCTTCTTCCGCGGCGCCCGCTTCCTCTTCTGCCGCCCCCGCGGGCGATGCCTACGCCACCAGCCTGGCCGATATCCAAGCCAAAGGCGAGCTGGTAATTGGCCTGGACGACACCTTTGCCCCCATGGGCTTCCGCAATGAGGCCGGCGAACTGGTTGGCTTCGACATCGACCTGGCCACCGCCGTGTGCGAAGAGCTGGGCGTTACCGCCACCTTCCAGCCCATTGACTGGAACTTTAAGGAGATGGAGCTCTCCACCGGCAACATCGATTGCATTTGGAACGGCATGAGCGCCACCCCCACCCGCTATGAGGAGATGAGCCTTTCGCAAACCTACCTCAACAACAAAATCATTGTGATGACCAACGAGGGTGTGACCCTGGCCAGCAAAGAGGATTTGGCGAACTACAACGTTGGCGTGCAGGCTGGCTCTGCGGCGGAAGAGCAAATGAAAGCCGACCCCGCCTACGATAGCTTTTCCAGCAAAGTAACCCCCTACCCCACCTACGATGAAATCATTCTAGCCATGCAAAGCGGCCGCGAGGACGTGATGGTGATTGACGAGGTGTTTGGTGTTTACAAGAATAGCCAGATGGACAAACCCCTGCTGATTTCCGAGGTGGAATTTGGCGATGACCTGTACGCCATTGGCTTCCGCAAGGGCGATACCGAACTGACCGAGGCCGTGAACGCCGCCATCAACACGCTGAATGATAACGGCAAGGCTGCCGAAATTAGCACCAAATGGTTTGGCGAAGACCTGGTACTGCGCGCCGAAGGCATGCGGGACCGCGAGGTGGAAAGCCCCGCTTCCCTCGCCAGTTCGTCTGTTGCCAGCAGCATGGCCAGCAGCGCCGCCGCCTAAAAATAAATAGGCTCTCCATCCCTCACCCTATGGGTGGGGGATGGCTGTCTCTAAGCCCCTGGCCAAAGCAGGGCAGAGGTTTAGAGAGAGTGCCACCCCCGTGTTTCTGGTCCGGCCCCTACAAGCAAGTTGGTGCCTGCCCCAGGCCACTGGGGAAGCCATAGCCCTATTGCCGCAAGCACCCTGGTGCTGAATACCCGCCCGGGGGGAAAGAAATTCGGATTCATTCTGAGACATGATTACTATCGAAAAATAAGCCAATTAATCTGGGTTAATTCCCCTTTAATTCGGCTTATATGGAACATTATTATAAGTGGGAGACGCCTATGGAACTGGATTATATTACAAGTATTTTGCCGGCTTTGCTCAGCGGCACCAAGGAGACCCTAAAAATCTTCTTTTTCACCCTGCTGTTTGCCCTGCCGGTGGCCCTGCCCATCGCGCTGGGGGCTATCAGCCGCTTTTGGCCGCTGCGGGGCCTCGCCAAAACCTATATCTGGGTATTCCGCGGCACCCCCCTCATGCTACAAATTTTCTTCTTTTTCTACTGCCTGCCCCTGTTCACCCCCTTTAAGCTGGACCGTCTCTCCACCGCCATTTTCACTTTTGTGCTGAATTATGCAGCCTATTTTGCCGAGATTTACCGCGGCGGCATTGAATCCATAGACCGGGGCCAGCGTGAAGCGGCCAAGAGCCTGGGCTTTTCCCGCTGGCAAACTATGCGCCTGGTTATCATTCCACAGGCGGTGCGCCGGGTGATTCCCCCCATCAGCAACGAGGTGATTACCCTGATTAAGGACACGGCTTTGGTGTACGTGATTGGCGTGCCGGAACTGATGAAGGCCGCGAAGGACGCCAACAACCGTGACGTGAACCCCACGGCCTATTTCATCGCCGCGCTGATCTACCTGGCGCTTACCTTCTTGCTTACCCTGGTGGCCCGCCAGATGGAAAAACGTTATTCCCGCCATGAGCGCAAAGACGCCGTATAGAAAGGAGAACCGCCATGCCTATTTTGGAAATAAGCGAACTGCGTAAACGTTTTGGCCATGATCTCAACGCGCTGGACGGCGTTTCTCTCACGGTAGAACAGGGGGAGGCCGTGGCCATCATCGGCTCTTCTGGTAGCGGGAAAAGCACCCTCTTGCGCAGTATCAATAATTTAGAGCGTGTCACCTCCGGTACCATCTCCATAGATGGCGAGTATCTGGTACGCACGGATGAAATGGGAGAGGTGCACCACCCGGCGGACAAAGAAATACGCCGTATTTGTACCAAAACCAGTATGGTTTTCCAGCATTTTAATTTGTTTCCCCACCTCACCTGCCTGGAAAACGTCACCATAGCGCCTATTAAAATATTAAAAAAACCCAAAGAAATAGCGGTAAAACAAGCCCTGGAATTGCTGGATACCGTGGGCCTTTCCCAAAAAGCAGACAGTTATCCAGAGCAACTTTCCGGCGGGCAGAAGCAGCGTGTGGCCATTGCCCGGGCCCTGGCCATGGATCCGCAAATCATGCTGTTTGACGAGCCCACAAGCGCCCTAGACCCCGAGATTACCAACGAGGTGACCCGCGTAATTGAGGACTTGGTAAAACGCAAAATGACCATGCTGATTGTGACGCACGACATGCGCTTCGCCCGGGACGCCGCCAGCCGCCTGGTGTTTATGGATAGCGGGCGTATTTTAGAGGATGGAGTGCCCCAGGAACTTTTTGATCATCCAAAAACCGAACGTTTTACTGAATTTATTCACAGTTATCAGGCCTAATCATCGGATATGGTATTTTTAATTCATGATTTACCCTCCCCAGAGCCATTATTTTAGGGGGAGGGTTTTTCTTATTTTAATATTGATTTAATTGCTATTTAATCGCAGAATACCCGCCCGGGTTTTTCTGGTTTTTTGGCCCATTGCATAACAGGATAAAACAGAATGAATACCCAAAATCCTTTTGGCCATACCCTTCTTTGCTATCCCATAGGGCGGTGTAGATTATACGGCCACACCCCTATGCTCCCCAAACCCGCACACGGCACGAAGAACAATCACCCTAACTTTTGGCTTGGGCGATTCCAGTTCTTCACCTTTTTGGCTTGCCCTCCCGCTGTGATGGTTGTGCCAGAGCCTGGCCTTTGCCCTTTGCTTTTTTTGCATGGCGCCACCTAGGCTTGTTTTCTTTTGGTATAATAAGAAAGGGCTTTACCCCGCCCTAGGTTCTCAAGACAACCGAACCTGCCCTACCCGTATGCTCTGGCCATACAGGCGGGTAGCAATAGGCAGATTTAAATGCGTATTTCTCCCCCATTTTGTTTGCCATGCCAGGCTTTTATCATCATCTGTCTGGCTTCAAGGTTAGCACATGGCTTGCCTTTACCACTATTACACTTTTTGTTTTCCAGTTTCCTATATTTTCATTTTGGAAAATCAGCCATTTTTGCAGCACTATACGTGACTATTTACTTGTAAATATTATAAAGCACTTGGTTTATATCACTTTTATTGTGTGTTATATTCCATTTTATTCGCAGGAGGCTTTTTATGCATCAGCGCTTATACGAGATTACCCTTTTGCTGATAGAGAAAAACCAGATAAATGCCAAAGAGCTGGCGGAACGCTTCGGGGTATCCATTCGCACCATCTACCGTGATATTGACGCCTTGTCTTTGGCGGGCATGCCTGTGTATACCCAGCCTGGACGTGGTGGAGGCATCCGCCTTTTGCCCGGTTATGTGCTAGATAAGGCGCTCTTCTCGCAGGAGGAACGCAGTGAATTGCTGTCCCAGTTACAGGGGCTGGTGGCGCTGGGCACCCCAAACACCGAAGGGGCTTTGCATAAATTATCGGCTCTGTTTGGGCAGGCGGATAGCTGGCTGGAGGTGGACTTTGCCCCCTGGGGTGACGGAGAGGCCCATAGGCGCCTGTTTATGGCTTTGCGTGAAGCCATATTGGCCCATACCATCATAGAATTTGACTATTTCGGCACGGACATGCAAAGCAGCCAGCGCCGTGTGGAGCCCTTTCGAATCATATTCCGTGGCCAGGGCTGGTATCTGCATGCGTTTTGCCAAAAACGGCAAGACTACCGTTTTTTTAAGCTAACACGTATCTTTGGCTTCCAAAACACAGGCGTACATTTTGCGCCGCAGCCGCCCCCCTCTGGCGGGGAACCAGTCAACCTAGCACGCCCTCAAGATTCTGGCGAGAGCATTCTTTTGCGATTCAGCCCCCATCTAGCCTTCCGTGTGTACGATGAATTTCCCCATTCCGATATTGAGAGAAATCCAGATGGCAGTTTGCAGGTCTCCCTGGCCTGCCCGGTAGATAACTGGCTGCCAGGCTATTTGCTCTCTTATGGGGCGGGCTTGCAGGTATTGCAGCCAGCCTCTTTGCGCCAGCGCCTTCAAGAAGAGCTTAGGGCCATGTTGCAGGCATATGAATAGGCTCCTTCCGCCAAAACCAGACGGCGGGTGTCAACATATTTATGGTAGACTAAGCTATAACGGCAAGGGCAGAGAACGGTTTATCCATTTTCCTTTTTTGGCATGATGCTTTCTAAAATTTACTTTTGTTTTATTTTTCATACAATTTCCTTTTCTTCTATGGTAGATATGGTTTAAAAGAGATAAACTTGGCTTTTTTCTCATTTTTAAGGAGACAGGCGATGAACACCATAGCGGCTAAGACCATTTTGATTCGCAATAAGAGCACCGCCTGGTTTGGCGCCAGCTATAATATGAACCTGTATCGTGGCTGCTGCCATGGCTGCATTTATTGTGATAGCCGAAGCGACTGTTACCATGTGGAGAACTTCCCCGAGGTGGCGGCTAAGGCCCAGGCCCTGCCTATTTTGCAAAAGGAACTGGCCCGCAAAACGGGCAATTTTGTGGTGGCCACCGGTGCCATGAGCGACCCCTACAACCCCTACGAAGCGGGCGAAAAGCTCACCCGCCATGCCCTGGAACTGCTTAGCGCCTATGGTTTTGGGGTGGGAATAGCCACAAAAAGCGACCTTATTGTGCGTGATATAGACGTTTTGCGGGAATTGGCCCAGCAGGCCCCCGCCATTTGTAAAATCACCATCACCACCTGCCGGGAGGACCTAGCGGCCAAGATTGAGCCGGGGGCACCCTCGCCCGCCAGGCGGCTGGACGCCATTCGGAAACTGGCGCAGGCTGGCATATTTTGCGGTATCCTGCTCATGCCTGTTCTGCCCTGGATCAGTGATGACCCACAGGACATCTTACACCTGGTGGACGCGGCCCATGAAGCAGGCGCTCGCTTCATCTACCCCGCCTTTGGCCTGACCATGCGAGCCGGCCAAAGGGAGTATTTTTACCAGGAACTGGCGCGGCGATTCCCCGGAGAAAAATACCCCGAAAAATACCAGAATAAATATGGGAATACATATTCCTGTAGCGTACCTAGGGCGAAGGAATTATGGAATCTATTTAGCCAGCGCTGCCGTGACCTTGGCCTGTTATTTGATATGCGGGAGATTGTGGCCGCTTATAAACAAGGTTATGATAGCCAATTATGTTTTTATTAGTACAGTATTTTCTGGTTTTCTGCTTAATTGTTTGATATTTAATACGTTCCTAAATAGCCAAATATACAGCCGCCATATACCAACCTAATCCTACAAAAAGAGGGTAAGAAACCGTGGTTTCTTACCCTCTTTTTCTTCTATTCCCGTTTATGGGCGTATTCCATGTGCTTTGCTGTTCTTAAATTATTGGAATTAAAGTGGTATTTATTTTACTTTTTAAACATGGATATTGTTTAGAAAAGGCCGCGCCTATTATACGACAACACGCTGATACGTAAAGGTTTCGCCCGTGGCGGACACCGTTACCGTAATTTCGTCGGGGGAGAGATAACCAAAGGCCCCCAGGGTGGTATCGGCGTTGGTGATGGAGCGGTTTTGGAAGGCCCAGCGTTTCCCGTTGCCACCCAGCAGGGGGGCTTTAAATTCCTCTTCGCCAAAACTCATCTCCCCACCGCCATCCGCGCTGGTCCAGTCGCCCTCTAAAAACACCATAAAGAAGCGGTCACTCATCAAAATCGGCTCTAAATCGGCCACACCATTGTAGGCCATCACCGCTTGCAGCGCGGCACGGTTTTCCCCCGCTTCCTCCGAAGCATCGGCCCATAAGGCGCACAATTGCTGGTATACCGGCGCATCGCTGTAATTGCCCAGCGCTGTAAACACCTGGCCCGCACCCGCAATATCCCCCGCAAGGTAAGACGCCATGGCCTGTTCATACAACTCAGCCCCGGCATCCTGCATCAGGGATTTGCTGTCTAAATACTCAGAAAATGCCCCCAGCGCTTGGTACCGTGCCAAGGGATCTTCCAGCGCCTGCGCCTGCTGATACGCCGCAATCTGCTGGCTTTGCGCGGCACTGTCTTGGTAGTCTCCCAGCCCGTCAAACAGGGCTTTGGCCTGGTCTAGCTGGCGGGTTTGCAAAAAGGCCGCCGCCTGTTCATATTGGATTGCCTGGATGGCCGCGGCGCTATCGGCATAGCCAGGGATGCTTTGCAGCAGAGCCAGGGCCTGGTCATAGCTGCCGGCCGCACGTAGCTGCATGGCGCTGGCATAGGCGTAACTTTCCCCGCGCAGGGTTTTTAGCCAGGGGGTGCGGTCCAGTATTTCCACCGTTTTGGCAAAATCTCCGGCGGCCAGGGCCTCCGTCGCCCATTGCCCTTGCACCAAGGTGTAGGCCAAAAAGCCCCCACACAACAGCAGTACCACAAGCACCGTAACCAGTAATTTTTTTCCGCTTTTTTTCTTTGGTTTTTTTTCTACGGAATAAACTTCCTTTTCCAGCACTTCCGCCACCTGCTCGGTGCTGTCTATGCCATCCACTTTTTGCAGGGCTTCCAGCACAAACAGTAGGCTTACATAGCGGCGGTCTGGGTGAAGTTCTAGGCAGCGCTGGACTATATTTCCCAGCTCCGAACCATCATGCAGCAGGTTTGCTTTCCCCGCCAGCCGGTCACGTACATCGGGGGGCGGCATGCCGTACAAAAGAGTGTACATCAGCGCCCCCACAAAATACACAGGTGCGCGGGCACTATCTCCGGCCACATATTGTTCCGGTGCGGCAAAGCCTGCCACGGGAACAAAGGCGTCTACGGGCATAGGGTTTTTTACGCGGATGCTATCATTGGTAATGAGCACATTATCTGGACGAAGAACCGAACAAATCTCCACCTCTTCCCCCATTGCTATCAGTTCCAGCAAAAACGCCCGTGTAAGCCCCGATACTTTTTGGGCCTCCAATCTACCATCCCCCATTCGTTTCCGGCAATTATCCGGCTATTTATTTGCTATTTTTCCTTAGAGGATGCAAACCCAGCGGTGATTTATCCCCTATTTTGTCCTGGATTTTAGGCCCTTAACAGGGCTGTGGTTTCTGCCTGGCCCACTCCCCCGCCGGTTCAAACAGGTTGGGGGGCTTCTATCAAGTATAGCATAGTTTTTCTGGCCCGGAAACTCCTCGATTTATTTGCCATTTATTTTGATTTATTATTTTGGCCCTATTCCCACGCAGAAGCCCCGCCTGGCAGCCATCCACCAAGCGGGGGTATTTACAAACTATGCTTTTTTATGTATGTGGCGGCGAGGGATTTTGCCAGTTGCTGGGGCTTTGGCCACCCGTGGGTGGCGGGCCAGCGGGGTAATTGGCCCTTGTGGCGGGGGCCGAGTAAGGCGCCTGCGGATAGGAAGCCTGGGGGTAGCCATAGGAAGGGGCCGCCTGACCTGGCGCCATCTGGCTGCCATACGGCGCGGTGGCGGGGTAGCCACCGGAATAGGCCAACTGGGCGTTCTCTTGATGAATGGCCCCAAGGGCATTCCCTAGGCGGTATTGTAGCCCGGCCAGACCCTGTATCCGGCTTTCTTCCCGTATGCTCATGGCCTCATTCACTATCTGCCACAGGGTATCTTCGGTATGCCCAGGCAGGGCTTTTTCTCCGGTTTCTTTGCGTTTTATGGCATTTTCCGGGCGGCGGCCACTCAGCAGCAGGGCCATCAGTGCACCCAGGAAATAGGTGCTGGAAACCCGGGAACTGCGGTTATCGTAACTTTCTGGGGCCGAGTAACCTGGGTATAGTTGGATGGCGCCGGAATCTCCCTTGGCGCTTTTGCGTTTGTGTAGGGAAATGCCCTTTGGCCCAATCAGAACATTTTCTGGCGAAAGCAGGGCATATACATCCACACCAGCAGCTTCTAGGCCAATCAATTGCTGAATAAAGCCCATCATATTATGGTGTAGTTCTATCTCGCCCTTGGTGTAACCGCCGCGTTCCCAGGCCAGCATGTTCATCTCTTGGCCAGGCTTGGGTTTACGGTTTTTGCGGGCCACCACCACCAAAACCACCATGGCGGCTAAAAATACCAGCGAGCAAGCCGTCACCACCACAACCAGGGTGGTATCCGGACCGGTTTTGGGTGTGGTGCCGGGCGCACCCCCGGTGCGCATGGCTGATACGGTAAAAGGCACCTTATCGTGTTTCAGCAGGGTCATCAGTTCATCCACATGGATACTGCCATTCATGGCCTCAATGGTGTCAAACCCGGATAGCCCCAAGGTGTTGATGCCCACCACCTCACCCGAGGCATTTAACAAAGGGCCGCCAGAATTTCCATTATTGATGGCGGTATTGGTTTGCACCATTTTCACATCGGTGCCGGAATAGCCAATCAGCTTACTGTTGCGAATGGCACTGATGATACCGTTTGTCACGGTCATGGACTGTTTGTCTGCCATGACTGTCTTCATATAATCATCTACATTATCAACGTCTGGTGAATCAAAGCCCGAGGAAAGAATATCGCCTGCGCCAGGAAAGCCCAACGCATACACGGCCTGTCCGCTATCCACGCCACTCTCTGCCAGGCTTAAAACCTGGATACCAGGGATATCTTTTTCCGGTTTTATAACGGCTAAATCCTGGTCTGGATACTCCTTATATACGCGTCCACGCACATATTTACCGGTATCATAAAATAAATAAACCTGGTTCGTATCTTCAATTACATGATAATTAGTGATGATATAGGGGTGTTTTATACTGCCAACGGCAAAACCGGTGCCCATGCTGAGGAACTCGTCGCTTTCACAAACAACACGAAGTACCGCACTTCTTGCCTCCATCACCACCGCCGGTACCCCGCCTTCGGACGCGGCTACAGGCAAAACCATTAGGGCCCCCAGAAGTAAGGAGAGGGGGGCAACCAGTAATATTCTGGTAATTTTTCTTGTATTTTTTTTCATTTTCCAGCTCCTTTTTTCACCTATGAAAAGCCCAACTGCGTTTTCCCCTGTTGCTCATATTGATTTGCATACGATAATTACTGCTAAATCTGCGCTTATTCTCTTTTGCTCTGTTCTCCACCTGGATAAGCCAGTTAAATAACTAAAATGTTGAGTTAAATATTCGTTGATTTATTACCCATAATTGTGTGAGGGTAAATTGGCCACTTGGATGCTGGCCGAATATCTATCTATTTTATTACCTTAAAGAACAATAAAGCAAATTCTTGTGGATTTTGTGAAAAGCCAGTAATTGGCCAATAATTGGGTGTAAAATCCAGAATATTCCTTAATATTCGCTCTGTTATTTACTGGCCCAATTTGCCAAAAGATGCTAAACCATTTACGCCGGGCTGGGTATCAGTTTTTCTGCCCACTCCGCTGGGCGAAAACCTACCAACAGAAAATCCTCGCCCACCAGAAGTGGGCGCTTCACCAGCATACCATTACCGCCCAGCAGGTCCAGTTGTTCTGCTTGGCTCATACCCGGCAGCTTTGCCCCTAGTTCCATTTGGCGGTACACCTGCCCGCTGGTATTGAATAGTTTTTTTATGGGCACCTCACTTTTGGCAAGCCAGCCCCCCAGTTCTTTGGCACTTGGGTTTTGCTCTTTGATATTTCGCTCTTCAAAGGATAGCTTGTTCTCATGCAGCCAGTCCCTGGCTTTTTTGCAGGTACTTCACCCTGGGTAACAGTAAAATAACATGGCAAACCCCTCTATTTCATTATATTGGCTTCCATTTCCATCTATTATCTCACATTTACCAATTTCGATAGTTCTATTTCCAGTTTTTCCAATACACGAAACCACTCTTCGTGTGGGCATGCTAGGTTCACACGTACAAAACCGGGGCCACCATAAACACTGCCAGCCGTGGCATAAAAACCCGCTTCCTCCCAGAAAAACCGCATAAGCTCTGCCTCTGAAAGGCCCAGGCCCCGGCAGTCTAGCCAAGCGAGATAGCTGCCTTCTAAGGGAAAGAGATAGAGAGGTGCCCCACTGGTTTTAATACAACTGGCCAGCGCCTGATAGTTCTTTTCTAGGGCAAGCAACATCTCGTCAAGCCAGGCACCGCCTTTTTCATAACCAGCACGGGTAGCCACCAGCCCAAACAGTGACTGGAAAAGAAGACCACTTTTTGCCATCTGCTGTAAATACCGCTTTTTCATATCTGTATTGGGCAGGAATACCGTGGCTGTGGCAAGCCCTCCCAGAGAAAACGTCTTGCCCGCCGAGGTACCGATGATGACATTTTCTAGATATTCTTTTGGTAAACTGCCAAAGGGCACGAAGTGATGGCCGGGCAGGATGATATCTGCATGTATCTCATCTGCGAACAGAGTTATCCCTCTTTGCTTGCAAAATTCTGCCAGGCTCAAAAGTTCATCCCGGCTCCACACGCGTCCACAGGGGTTATGGGGGCTACACAAAATCATCATTTTGGCATCTGCCCCGGCGGCTTTTTTTAGGCCCTCCAGATCCAGTTCATAGCGGCCGTTTTGGCAACTCAGTTCGCACACAATTTCTTTACGGCCAAGCCGTTTTGGAAGAGAAAAAAATGGTGGATAATTTGGGTTATGAATCAGGATACCATCGCCTGGTTTGGTAAAAGCTTCTACGGCACATTGCGCGGCCGATATCATCCCCGGCATGAGCACCATGTCCTCTTCGCGGGCAGGCCACCCTTGCCTTTCACGCATCCAGCCAATGACTGCCTTATTAAAAGCGGCATCCGGTTCGCAGTAGGCGTATTGTCTACCGGCCGCCACTTTTATCATTTCATCGATAATTTCTGGCGGGCTTGAAAATTCCATATCGGCAATGGTGAGGGGCATTCCGCCTTCGGGCATCCCTGCTTTATGCGCCAGTATTCGTTTAGAAAAAGGCAAGGAATCGTTTTTTATTCGTTTTTCAAAAAAATAATGCATGGGGGCTAAATTCCTTTTTCGCCATTATTTTGTATTTATTCGCCTTATTAATGGCCATTTAACGCGTAACAAAGCAATTAAATTATGTTTACCCGTTTGTATTTGTTGGAATAACCGTAAATAATGAATGCCGATATTCCCTTTTAAATAGAATAATATTATGAATTGGTTTCTATATACACACCATTTATTTGGCTATTTATTAAAATGAAGTTATATAATAGGGCTTTTATGATGCCACTCAAGTCATATAACGGTGCCTGGCCGGCCAGGCTTTCGTTTCTTGTTTATATTGTACCTTTCTATGTTTGGAAAAGCAATTAGATTATTTTCAGCTCTGCGTTTCATTCCTTGTTTACATCTATGGTATAATCTACAATCATATAGATTATTATTTTATTATAAGTAGGTGGCAACTTGTACGATGTAATCATTTTAGGTGGTGGCGTGTGCGGTTGTTCTATATTATACACGTTAAGCCGCTATTCACTTCGTGTTTTATTACTGGAAAAAGAAAACGACTTGGCTTTAGGCGCCACGAAGGCGAACTCCGGCATTGTGCATGCCGGGTTCGACCCTTATCCCGGCAGCTTAATGGCCCAGTTGAATACAGAAGGCTGCTCCATGATGCCGGCCCTTTGTAAAGAATTGGACGTGCCGTACCGAAACACGGGTTCTTTGGTGTTGGCCTTTGCCCCCGAGGAAGAAAAGACGCTGGAAAAACTACGTTTACAAGGCGAAGCAAACGGCGTACCCAATCTACGTATATTAAACAAAAAAGATGTATTGGAAAGCGAACCTGCTTTGAGCCCCCATATTACCGCCGCTTTGTATGCCCCCACGGCCGGAATTGTGAGCCCCTGGGAATTGGCCTTGGTCCAGTCGGAAGCCGCCGTGATAAATGGCGGAGAAGTGCTTTTGGAAGCCGAGGTTCAGAATATCGTGCATGAGCAGGGGCGGTTTATTGTACAAAGTAGCCAGGGGGAACACCATGCCCGCTTTTTGGTGAATGCCGCTGGCCTGGCCAGCACGGCCCTCACCGCCTTTTTGGAGCCCCCCACCTACCGTGTACAGCCTAGCCGGGGGCAGTATTTCTTGCTGGACAAAAGCCAGGGTGAGCTGACAAAGCAGGTCATTTTCCACTGCCCCGGCCCCACAGGCAAAGGGGTGCTGGTGGCCCCCACCACACACGGAAACTTGATAGTAGGCCCAAATAGTGAGGCCGCCAGCAGCCCGGCTACCACCGCCGAAGGGCTGGAATATGTACGGAACGAGGCCGCGCGGCTGGTGCCCAGTATAGATTTTCGGCTGTCTATCCGCAATTTTTCTGGCATACGCGCGCGCAGCAGCCAGCCGGATTTTATTTTACGTGCTTCTACCGAAACACCTGGTTATTTTGAACTAGGGGGCATCAAATCCCCTGGGCTTACGGCGGCCCCTGCCATTGCAAAAAGAATAGCCGCTATGCTGGAACAGGCCGGGCTTGTTTTACAGCCAAAGGCAGGGCTACTCCGGCGCCCCCCTGTGCCGCGTTTTGGGCTTTTGAGCGCAGAGGAAAAAAACGCCTTGATTCAGCACAACCCTTCGTATGGGCGAATGGTTTGCCGCTGTGAAACCGTCACGGAGGGAGAAGTTTTGTGCGCTATCCGCAGCCCCGTGCCGCCGCGGTCTTTGGATGGTATCAAGCGGCGTTGCCAGGCGGGCATGGGCCGCTGCCAGGGCGGCTTTTGTGGGCCGCGCGTGCTAGAAATTTTGGCTAGGGAGACAGGCCAGCGCCCACAGGATATTCCGCTCGACCGCGTTGGTATGACTATTTTATTGGGGCCCACCAAGGTGAAAACCACAAAACAGGAGGCTGAGCAATGAGCAACGCTGCACAGCAATATGCCGTAGTGGTAATTGGTGGCGGGCCGGCTGGGCTGGCCGCGGCACTTTCGGCACGGCAACACTGCCAAGGGCGGGTGCTGCTTTTAGAGCGGGCCGAAAGCCTGGGTGGTGTGCTAAACCAATGTATTCACAGCGGTTTTGGCCTGCATTATTTTAAAGAGGAACTCACCGGCCCGGAATACGCTGAACGGTTTATCCATATGCTGGAAGGTAGCGGGGTGGAGGTACTTTGCGGCGCTACCGCCCTTTCCATAGACTCACACCGCCGCAGGGTATGGGCAGTGCACCCACAGCGGGGATATTGGCGGCTGGACGCGGGGGCCATTGTACTTGCCATGGGCTGCCGCGAACGTACCCGGGGCGCCATTGGCATTCCCGGCACCCGCCCCGCCGGGGTTTTTACCGCCGGGGCTGCCCAACTCTATATGAATCTAGAAGGTTACCATATCGGGCGAAAAGCCGTGATTTTAGGCTCCGGCGACATTGGGCTAATCATGGCCCGGCGGCTTTGCCTGGAAGGTGCCGAGGTAGAGGGCGTGTATGAACTGATGCCCCACTCCAGCGGCCTTACACGAAACATTGTACAGTGCCTGCACGATTTTTCTATCCCCCTACACCTCTCCCATACCGTAACCGACATTCAAGGAGACCGGCGGGTAGAGGCCGTGGTGGTGCAACAAGTGGACGCCGCACGTCTGCCGTTGCCCGGCACAGAGAGGGAAATTCCTTGCGATACCTTGCTTCTTTCCGTAGGGCTTATTCCAGAAAATGAACTGAGCCGTGCGGCCGGGCTTCGCATAGACCCGCGCACGGGCGGCCCAGAGGTTTTCGAGAATATGGAATGCTCTCTGCCTGGCATTTTTGCCTGTGGAAACACGGCCCATGTACATGACTTGGTGGATTTTGTAACCGCCGAGAGCCAGCGCGCAGGCAAGGCTGCGGCTCTTTTTCGCCAAGAAACCACCCAGGAGCCCTCTTTTATCACATTAAACCCCGGGGAAGGCCTTGGATATTTGCTGCCGCATAAAATTCGCTTACAGGCAGATGACGCATATTTTTCCCTGTATTTTCGGGTTAAATCGGTTTTGCGGAACGCCGAGGTTTGTATTGTTTCCGGCGATGAGACAATTTTTTCTATCCACAAACCGCATATGGCGCCCGGTGAAATGCAGCGTTTAAATCTACCCAGAAATATTCTGGAAAAAACCCATGATAATAGCCTAATAATTCAGATAAAAAGGGGAGACGCCATATGACAGAACTGGTTTGCATTGGCTGCCCCAAAGGTTGCCACCTGCTGGTGGATACGCAGAATGACTATGCCGTACAAGGCAACGACTGCCCCATAGGGGCCGAATATGGCAGGAAAGAACTGCAAAACCCCACCAGGATGGTAAGCAGTACCGTTTGTATCGAAGGTGCGGAATTACCACGTATTCCCGTTAAAACCGACCAGGAAATACCCAAAGGCAAAATGCGGGAAGCCGTGGCCCTGCTGGACGGGCTGTGCTTACAAGCCCCGGTGGTTTGTGGGCAAATGGTACTGGCCAACATTTTGGGCACAGGGGCCAATTTTGTGGCCACCCGCAGTTTGGCCAGGCAAGACAAAATACCCAAATAATCGCCCTCCTTTTCTTTTTCTTTGTTTTATAATAAATAAAACCAGGTTATGGCGGGGCGCTATTTTATTCTACGGGTTTTTACGCGGTATTTATATAGGGTAAAAACCTTTATTTATTCTGGGTTATTCTTTTATTTTCTTCTTCCTTTCTATCCGGAATAATGGTTCAATAAATACGCCATTTAATCTGCCGAAATCATCTCCCGCGCTCTCCTCTTTGGCCTCTTTTTCTGCCCTACTGTGTGGCCAGTTGTTTAGGCCCTTCCCCTTCTTCCCTGGCACCCCAGCAGCCTCTTTTTTGTGCGGTCACACACGGGCCCCTGCCCACCCTTTTTTGGTATGGCGGCACCAAAGAGGGCTTTGGGCACCCGTAACGCTGTTGTTCGTAAGGGGCACTGGTAGAAACACCATTGTTTTTGAAGTACGCACATATTTCTATTGACCCTCCCCTGTACAGCCCTCTTTTTTTCTGGCCACTGTTGTTGGCTTTGGGGCTTCGCCCTCACACCGTTTTGGGTTCTCTGTGTCCTGTCCATTCACCTGGGCCTATGGCAAAGGGATAGAAAACGGCGGGCAGAGCGATACCCTCACCCAAAAAGGAGATTGGGTTTTTCCAAAGTTTTCAATTGGATGATTTTGTTGTGGCAATATTAGGAAAATTACTCTATTTTCCTATCATTATCACATTATGCATAATGGAGGTAAAAACTATGAAAGAGATTTATCTGGCCGGTGGCTGCTTTTGGGGCAGTGAGGAATTTCTGGGTTTGATACCGGGGGTGGTTTCCACAGAGGTAGGATATGCGAATGGGAACACCCAAAACCCAAGTTATGAGGATGTATGCCGCCGCAACACCGGGCACGCGGAAACGGTGAAGGTGGTGTATGATGAAAACCAGTTGCCCCTACCCTTTTTGCTGGATATCTTTTATCAATCTATCGACCCCAGTTCCCTAAACCGGCAAGGGCCCGATACCGGTACCCAATATCGTAGCGGCATCTACTATGTGGACCCCGCCGATGCCCCCGTGGTGAAAAAGTCCTTGCAGAAGTTGGCAGCGGAGACAAAAAAACCTGTGGTGGTAGAAGCCCTACCTCTGCAAAATTATTCCCCTGCCGAGGAGTACCACCAAAAGTATTTAAAGAAAAATCCAGGCGGATATTGCCATTTACCACAGCAGGCTTTTGCGCTGGCAAAAAATGCACGGGTAAACCCGGATAAATACAAAAAAATACCCGCAAAAGATTTGGAAAATACCCTCAGCTTACGGCAGTTGGAAGTAACCCAGCACAGCGGCACCGAACCAGCCTTCCAAAATGAATACTGGGACAACCATGAGAAAGGCATCTATGTGGATATAACAAGCGGTGAACCGCTGTTTATTTCGGCCGACAAATTTGACAGCGGCTGCGGTTGGCCCAGCTTTTCCCGCCCAATAGACCCCATGGTACTGCGGGAGGTGAAGGATCTTTCCCACGGGATGATCCGCACAGAGGTGCGTAGCCGGGTGGGGAACGCGCACCTAGGCCATGTTTTTGATGATGGGCCAAAGGAAAGTGGGGGCACCCGTTATTGCATCAATAGTGCAGCCCTGCGCTTTATTCCCGCCACACAAATGGAAGAGCAGGGATATGGGGAATTTTTGCCTTTATTAAACTAATATTGAATGGTGCATGCGTTTGGCCTTTGCAAACAGGGTAATCCACATCATTTCGTTGGTATTCTATAAAATGCGTTTGTTTGGAATGCATTTCATCATTCGCTCATTCTGTATTTACCCTATTTATTGCACACTTTATTTTTACATTTATTTATATTTTACGGTATGGTAAAACACAAGCAGGCATTGGGTGCCTGCTTGTGTTTATTTTATTTAATTAAAGAGTGCTCTCCTAGAAAAAGGCCAGTTAGAATAAATGCGTATTTGATTAAATTATTATTATGGTTTTTTAAGGCAGGGTTTTTCTGGGGTATTTCCGCAATATTACACGGCAGAATATCTTTCTGCTTGCTCTATGCTTGTACCGCATGCGCCGGGTGCTCTGGCCGTTCAAACACTGCACGCATGGCCTTATAATCGCCAAACAGCAAAAGGGTATCCCCCGGCTGCACCACAGTTTCCCCCGTCACCACGGGCAGAATAACCTCCTTGCGCTTGATATACAAAATTTGAATATGATACTGCAATTTAAGGGGGCTTTCGGCCAATTTAATTCCATTTAAGCAATCGGGTAAATGGTCTAGCGTTACCTCCACAATGGCTTTTTCACGCACCATATCCACCAAAATTAACACATTGGAATGCTTCCCAAAAATCAGGCGGTTGCCCAGTTTTTCAATAAGAACGTCGAACTGGCGGGGTATTTTTTTGCGCCGCACCAGCAAAATATAAATGCCAGAAAATGTACCCGCAACAATTAAACTGATTAAAATATGTTTTAATTCCGCCTGGCTGATATTGAGAAAAAAATTGACCAGCAGCGACACAATAATCACCGAAAATGAATAGCCGCACAGCATGGTAGTGCGCGCCAGCGTCCGGCGGCGTTTGGAGGTCATGATGATTTCGCTTTCGGAGGTGGTAAACCCAGAATTGGTAAGCATTGAAATAACCTGTGTTTGTGCTTTATCCCGGGTAACCCCTGTAAGCTGAAATAGTACGGTAAATACCTCCGTAATAATCGCATAAATCAGAGTAAATACTGCAAATAATACAACCGAACTTACCAGGTTCATTCTTATCTCCTTTTATTCCCATTATAATATGCTAAGATTGTATGCTCTGGCATGTATTATACCACTGCACCCTGCTTTTGAAAAAGCCAGCGCTTTGGAATAAGACCTTTAAAAACCCATTGATAAAACACAAATAAAAATCACCCGCAAAATACTAAGAGGTGAATGCGTTTAGTAAATATGCCTGATATGTCTAACCAAAATAAGTCCTTCCTCAAAATGGTGTGCTATTTTTTGCAGTTTGGGTCTGCCCCTTTTGGTTTCCCTATGGCCGCGCTTTACGGCTAAGCTGGTAACCATATTCTGCTTAGTATAGACGAAGGGATTTCTCCTTTCAAGTGAATTTTTTCCAGCCGCCTCCAGTACGTTTTGCTGGGGGTATTTTGCTGGCAAAGCCTGGCGCATGCGGCTTGGCTTTTTACTGATTAGCTTTTGTCTCCATAATTATTTACACTTTTTGACCGTGATTTGGCTCTATACGCTTTTTTCTTGTTTTTACCACAGTTAAATATGTCTTTGGGGCCAACAGTGGATTCAAACAGAGCTGGCGTATTTACGTAAAATTCATCATAAATTGCTAAATAATCGGAAATTATTCGGTCAATAGCTGTCGATTTATATATTTCTATATGCTATGATGAATTTATATGGAGAATCATATTTTGCTGGTCAAACCCTTCACCGCGCGGCTTTATAGGCTCTGTGGGGCATGATTACGCGGAAAAATGCAGGAGGGAACAAAATGTTTAAAAAGCTCAAGCTCGCAACAAAATTGGCCATGGTTATTGGGGCGGTTCTTATTATTATTTTAGCCGCTTTTATTACCATCACCGTGAATCTATCCAAGACGGCGATTGGAGACTCCATCCAAGGGGAAATGTCTGCCGTTTCCAGAAACAATAGCAACATCGTGCAGCAAATTTTTGATTCAGTGGACTCCGCTTCCGGCGGCATACAAAGCTATCTGGCCCGCTCCAACCAAAAAGCGGTGGCCGACCCGACACAGACAGAAATTCCAACGGATGACGTGGGGAAAGCCATGTGCGCCAGCACCATTTATGATAATACCCTGTCCCCCCTAAACTTTGACGCGGAACTGTATTTATCGGAAACCTGCCGCAGCCTTTCCGTGGCAAACCCAGATGTGGTGGGTGTGGGCATCATGTTCGAGCCCAATGCCTTCCAAAACGACATTGAGAGTTATGCCATCTATGTGCCCGAAACCAACACCAACGGCCCCATTGAGCCCTACGGCGACTATGCAAGCTATTCTCAAGAGACATTTTACCAAGAAGCGGTAACTGCCAACGAGCCTTCCGTAACTGACCCTTATGCATATGAAGGCAGCATGATTGTATCCTATGTTACTCCGGTAAAAAATAACAACAAATTGCAGGCGGTTATCCTGGGTGACATCAACGTGGATAATTTTAGCAAAGTGGATGCCGAAAACGCGCGGTATCCCTCCATGTTCGCCACCATCATCAGCGACGACGGCCTGATTGTTTACGATAGCCGCGACACAGCGAACGTAAACAAAAAAATGACAGATTTTGTCACAAATGCAGAAGAGCAAGCCACCCTGCAAACATCGATGGCCGCAGAAGAAGCCTTCCATTTTCCGGCTACCACAGGCGGCGAAAAAACGGTTCTGTTTTTTAACCCCATCCACGCCGGTGCCGAACACTGGTGGTCCATCACGGCGGTAAGCCAAGCTGACATGAACGAAGCGGTGAACAATACAGTATTTTGGCTTTTGATACTATCGCTTGGTTCTTTGGCGCTGCTGCTTTTGATGGTGGTATTGGTGCTACACTACATGCTGCGCCCCTTAAAAACCGTGGTGGGGGCCGCGCAAGATATTGCAAGCGGCCACCTGGATGTTGCCATTACGGTAAAATCGGAAGATGAAATTGGGGTTTTATCCCACACCTTCCAAAATATGGCCGACAACCTAAAGGCGATCATCGGGGACATTGGCTATCTGCTGGATAAAATTGGAGAGGGCGACTTCCGTGTGGAAAGCCAAAAGGCCGACCGCTATGTGGGTGATTACCAGCGCCTATTAACCGCCACCCAGGAAATCAACCGCAATTTAAGCAGCACCTTCATACAGGTTCTGCAATCGTCGAACCAGGTGGCTTCCGGCTCCGACCAAGTGTCTGCCAGTGCACAGGCCCTTAGCCAAGGCGCCACAGAGCAAGCTTCCTCTGTGGAAGAGCTGGCCGCCACCATCAACGAAATTTCCAGCCAGATAACAGAAAATGCCCAAAATGCCAACAGCGCAAACCAATGTGTGAATGAAGCTGGCAGCCTGGTGATGCAGAGCAATGATATGATGCGGGAACTGATTGGCGCTATGGACGACATCAGCCACTCCTCGCAGGAAATTGGCAAGGTAATTAAAACCATTGAGGACATTGCCTTCCAAACCAATATCTTGGCGCTGAACGCCGCCGTGGAAGCCGCGCGCGCGGGGGCTGCTGGCAAGGGCTTTGCCGTGGTGGCCGATGAGGTACGCAACCTGGCTAGAAAATCTGCCGAGGCTGCCAAGGGCACCACCGCTTTGATTGAAGGCGCTGTAACTGCCGTAGATAACGGCACGAAACTGGTGGCAAACACCGCCACCAGCCTAACACAAGTGGTGGAGGGCGCCAAATTGGCCGAAACCATGGTGGGCAAAATTACGGAATCCTCTTCGGAGCAGGCCGAAGCCATTATCCAAATTACCCAGGGCATTGACCAGATTTCCAGCGTGGTGCAAATGAACTCCGCCACCGCCGAAGAATCCGCCGCCGCCAGCGAGGAACTTTCCAGCCAGGCGCAGATGCTCAACGCCCTCATTGCACGGTTCAAGGTACAAGGCCAGGCCGAGGACAACGACGTTTTAAGATTGAACTAGGTTTTTTACCGTAAACCCCCCACGTTTTGCACGTGGGGGGTTTTGCTATGCGGTGTCATCGAGTGCCAGATGGGATACGGACGGGTTATTTACACTTCCCGCCAATGGGTTTTGGTTCTCGGCGGCCTTTGGGCCGCTTTCTTTTTCTGCGGTTGCCGCAACCAGTTCGTCCAGGGCCTCATAGAGGTCTGCTATTTCGGTTTGCGCGTTCCGTAAAAGCTGGCTGGATTCCCCGCACAGCTTTTGGGCCTTGTAAGAACGCTCGGTGGCCTTTACCACCTTGGCCCCGATTATTGATAACCGTCTCTCTATATACTTTTGGCTGTATGGAATTTTCTTATCCACTTCTTCCCCCCCCCCCCAACCATTGCCCATAGTATCTGTATTTTCCTGTTGGTTTTTGTATCCCAGTGTTGGCTCCATCACCCTTGAATCACTAACAATTGTTAGTATATTGATGATTCTATTCCCCTATACTGGTTGTGTCAAGAACGATTGTGGGTGATAGGGTATGAGAGAGCAGTTGGCAAAAAACCTAAAACAGTGCCGAAAAGAGATGGGGCTTACACAAGGTGAGGTAGCCGTTTTTTGTGATATCACAGAAAAGGCCTATCAAAACTATGAGCTGATGACACGGGAGCCAAAACTGGAAATTCTACTTAAAATTGCTGATGTTTTTCATGTCTCGCTGGACTATCTGGTGGGGAGAACCGATAAGAGAGACGTCAATCTTTAGAGAAGGCCCCGCGTTTGTAACGTGGGGGGCTGGCCAAGCTAGGGGGAAATGATATTTTGCATTTGGGTGAATTTACACTCATTTATATGCCTTCGCCCAATAAAGTGAAGTTAGCGTTCCAAACACTCCTTGACATACTCCACGGGAACATCCATTCTCTTTGCAACCTGTTCCACCGCCATTCCATTCTGGAAGAACCGCTTTGCAACCATTGAAATTTCCTCGGCAACCTCAATAATATGGTGGTTCGGGTCATAAAAACGAACCGCTCTTTGTCCCCAATTATGCTCTTGTAACTCATGAACATACTCGATATTGGCTACTTGTAGTTTTTTGTCAAACTCATCAATATCAGGAACCTCAAAATATAGTTCTCCAGCATTATTTTTAAGGTGTACCTCTTTGTTATTTATAAAACTGCCCCAGGTATCAAGTGTTTGCAAAAACAATCCGCCATCCAGTTGAACATTCGCACCGAAATCGCCTATCACATTCATGTTCAGTATATCATGATAAAATTTTTTGCTTTCTTCCATATTCTTTACTGCAATCAAAGTACCCTTATACATTCAAACCAACCTCCACAATTCCCATTTTTCGGTCTGTGCCTTATCCGCCTAAGACAGATTAACCAAATAAAAACAACCTTTATTTAATATATCACTAGGAATCGAATCATTAAAGCTGGATGCCTCACGCAGGCTGCGCCGCGCTCGGTCTGAACCAGCCGCTGGTTCGAATCCATTTGATTAAAACCATAAAAAAACCCCACGTTTGTGACGTGGGGTTTTTTTATGGTACGCCCGACTGGATTCGAACCAGCGACCTTTTGAGTCGGAGTCAAACGCGCTATCCAACTGCGCTACGGGCGCATATAAGGCACCCGCCATAAAAAGGGTACTTTCTTATTATAGGCATTGCCACCGGTTTTGTAAAGGGGCTGGCACCTTCCCTTTAATATACCCTATTTTTTAGCTATTATTCACAGTGATTTTCAAAACCATAAATGATTTGGCCATATTTGACGAGTATAGTGTTTTGTATATTATAATTGTATATTAAATAGAAAGGAGTAAGCCTTGATGCAATATGCCATAGTTTATAGCAGCCGAACCGGGAACACCAAGGCCTTGGCCGAGAGTATCCAAGCCGCCCTGCCTGCCGGGGATTGCCTGTACGCAGGCCCTCTTCCCTACCCCCCAGGGCTTGTGCTTCCCCCGCTGGTGTTTGCCGGGTTTTGGACCTTCCGTGGGGGCTGTGACGATGCCTTCGCCGCCTTTCTGCAAACCTTAGGGGAACAAAGTGTATTTTTGTTTGGCACGGCAGGCTATGGGTGCAGCCCCGAATATTCGGAAAAAATCATGGAAAATGTGAAAAAATATCTGCCTACCGGCAGCCACTTGCGGGGTAGTTATTTGTGCCAGGGGGAGATGCCGCCCTCCACAAAGGAACGCTACGAAGCCCTGCTAAAAGAAAAGCCCGCGGATGAAAATCTGCAAAAAATGCTGCAAAATTACGAAGCCGCCCTGGGCCACCCAAATGCGGCAGACAAAGCCTCATTATTGGACACATTGCGGCCCCTTGTGCAGCGTACCGTATAAACATCAGCCTGGTTTAAGGCCCCTGCCATACCCTTTGGCGGGGGTTTTTGCTTGTTTTTACCCGCCATTTTTTGCTTTTTTGCCTTTTCCCTCCTCTTTTTGTTGGTTTGCATGGCATTGTGTGATATGATATGGAATATCTGCGAAATGAGCATTTTCGTGGCAAGCCCTTTTCCCGGCCGTATCATAATAACCACAAAGGAGAGACCGCGTATGCAACTGGACAAAACCACCATGAAAAAGCTGGCCTTACTGGTGGGCGGCGGCATTGCCCTGTTTTGGCTGCTGGAAAACGTAAACCTGGTATCCCGTGTTCTGGCGCTTACATGGGGCATTGTATTCCCCTTTATTCTGGGGGGTATTATAGCCTTTTTACTCAACCTCCCCATGAAGGCCATTGAGCACAAGGTTTTTCGCCAGCATCTTCCCCGTGGGCGGCGGGTACTCAGTTTTATCATCACCATCATCCTGCTGCTACTGCTGTTCTCTTTGCTGGTGTTCCTACTGGCGCCTCAGCTTGTACGCACGGTAGATTTGCTGATAAAAGCCATGCCGGGTTACATAGAACGCATACAAGAAAGCCTGGCTCCCCTGGAGCATTACATACCCGATTTGCAAAAGTTCCTACAAGGGCTGGACTGGGACAAGCTGGGCAGCACTATTTTTGGCTGGTTGCAAAGCGGGTTTGGTAGTGTTTTCTCCTCTGCGGTGGGTGTGGCAAATTCCGTGGTAAGCGGCGCCACCAGTTTCATCATCGCCCTCATCTTCTCTGTGTATATTCTACTGGATAAAGAGCATATCACAGCGCAAATTTCCAGCGTGATGCAAGCCTATATCCCCCAAACCCGTTTCCAGAAAATCATGGGTTTTTTGCAGCTGGCAAACCGTACCTTCTCTCGTTTCGTTACTGGGCAGTGCCTGGAAGCCGTGGCCATCGGTTCCGCCTACATCATCATTCTTTCGGTGGGCGGGTTCGATTATGCTCTGCTCATCGGTGTCATCATTGCCTTCTCTTCCTTCATTCCGCTGGTGGGTGCTTTTGTGGGCTGCATCCTAGGGGCACTGCTCATCTGGGTTTCTATGGGCTTTTGGCGGGCGCTGGCCTTTGTTATCCTCTTTTTGGTGGTACAGCAGCTGGACGGCAACTTCATGTATCCCCGCATTGTGGGCACCTCCATCGGTTTGCCCCCCATGTGGGTGCTGGTGGCCATCTCGCTGGGTGGCGGCCTGATGGGCGTATTCGGGATGCTGTTCTTTATCCCGCTTACCAGCGTGGTATATATTCTGCTTAGCCGCAGTACACACAGCCGTTTGATGAAAAAAGGCCTGGAATCTCCCGTGGCCACCTACCACGAAAATAGGCCCAAAAAACCGCCAAAAAAAGAAAAGAATAAGGCTGAAAAATAATTTATAATAATATAGAGAATAAATAGTAAAAACCCTGCGTTTATTATCGCAGGGTTTTTACTATGATTTACTATGATTTACTTTGTAATGGACGCCGACTTCAGCCATGGGTAGCCCTGTATAAAATACGCCGGCTCCCCACCTTGGGCAAAGGAATTACGGTCTATTTTTCGGGCAATATCTCCAGCCAATAGCCATCCGGGTCACTGATGAAATAGAGACCCATTTCCGGGTTCTCAAAACAGATGACCCCCATCGCCCGGTGCTTTTCTTTCGCGGCCTCAAAATCGGCAGTACGGAACGCCAGGTGGCTTTCGTTGTCACCCAAATTATAGGGCTCCTCTTTGTCTGCCAACCAGGTCAACTCTAAAATTTCGTCGTTGTGGCCGTCCGTAAAGTAGACCAATTCGAAGCGGCCATCTTCCGGCCGCACCCTGCGGCACACCTTGAGGGAAAGAGCCTCCTCATAAAAAGCAATGCTCTTCTCAAGGTCCCGTACGTTCAAATTGCTGTGTATGTAACGAAATTTCATAATTAACCCTTACTTTCATCTCTTTTTCATTCTATTTCCGAATTTTCCGGCACTCCATATAGTACCGTTTCTCTTTGGCATGGCCCATGGAGAAAGTTTTCTTGGGCAGTACCCCGCCCAAGGCCACCCCACGGAACAAATCACTTTTGTTAAAGTCTGGCAGCAGCACCCCGGTGGCGTTCTTTTTGGCCACCAACTCGTCCACGGAATCCTCGCCGTGCACATAATCTACCTCGGCGCCGGCATGGCCCGGGGCAAAATCGGCCCAGAAGTCTTCAAAACTGCCTGCGGCCAGCGGATGCACCGGGTTTTTCACGGTGATGACCTTGCGTTTGCCGCCGCCCACAATGGTAAAGGTTTGGCCCTCGGCCTCCCCTTCCACCACGTCCAAGCCTTTTTTCTGCGCATAGGCTTTGGCCGCAGCGGTAATGTCCTCGTAGGGGGCGTTAAAAATCACCCGGTGGATAGATTCCACCTCAATGGCGGGGCTTTGAATGTTTTCCAGTTCCACCAGGCAGAAGCGCGCGGGATGGGTTTTTTGCTCTTCGGCCGAGAGGGTGGGCTTGATTTCCTCCCACAAGGCCTTGGCGGAAGCCAGGCTGTGGTTGCCGTCGCCCACCGCCATGCAGAAGGGGGGGCAATTCTCCCCCACGCCATAGCGGTTGCAGAAGGCAGCTTTGTCCAGCAGGGCGTCCAGAGATTTCTCAATGGCCTCGTAATCGGCCGTGTTTTCAATGGCCCAGCCACGCAGGCGGCCGCCGCCCAGCATCAAATCCAGGTCATATACCTTTTTCAGGCTGTCCTTTTTGGCAGCCAGCGGCTCAATCACCGTCTCTTTGTTGTCATCAATCAGCATGAGAATATGGGGCGATTCGATGCTGGCCTTTCGGCGCACGGCCAAGCGGGGGGGAATGCGCTCAATCACGGTGTTCTCGCTGGGGCGAATGCCGCACACCGCCCCTTTTTCGTAGCTATAGGCCTCCAAATCCACACTGCCCACCAGGCCCTGGCGCACCGCGCCACTCTCCATGGTGCGCTCTACATAAATAAAGCCCTTGATTTTTTGCAGCAGGGTGTCCACCAAAGCTTTATCCATGTCTTCGTAAATTTTATCAATGCGTGCCTGGGTATCGGGTTTGTCCAGATATACCTCGGGCAGCATGAGTTTCAGCATACTGGGGGCATCGCCCACAAAATCCTCGGCTTCTTTCCAGTACTCCGGCTGGCTGGTGAACTGGTCGCAGGCAAGGGCGGCCCACTTTTGCAGGTCTACGCCCTCTTTGGGCAGCAAGATTTCGGACGGCGCGAACATGGACATGATTTTTCCTCCTTGTGATGTGTATATTTTCTTTCCAACCGCTTAAACAGAGCAGGGGCTGGCTTTTTTCTGCAATTTAAGTTCTATTATTTTTCCATTTTCATTGTGGCATAGGCCCGGCTTTTATGCAAGAGTTTCTGATTTTTTCTGTATTTTAAAAGGTTTTCTGGAGGTTTTATCCCCGGCTGTGGCAGCCACCCGGCTAGATGGCCAGGCGATGGCCCGTAAGCCCATAGATGGCCATGGCCAAAATGCCAATATAGAGCAAATCCACCGGTAGACCGCGCAGGCTGTGGGGCACCTTACTGCTGCGCAATTTGGTGCGGCCTTCGGTCACCATCAGCACGGCCATCCCATAGCCCAGGCCACTGCCCAGGGCAAAACCCATGGTCTGGGTAAAATCATAACTCTGCGCCTGGGTGATGAGGATGGGGCCCATCACTGCACAGTTAAAGCAGGCCAGCGGCAACACGGCCAATATTTCTTTTTTGTTGCGGATGGGCATCAGCGAAACCAACAGCACCATCAGCACAAAGGCCGCCACCAGAATCACCACCAACCCCACCGGACGCACATAATCCCGGTACCAATACTCCGGGCGGGCCAAAAAGCGGTTCCATAAGAAGCCAAAGGGAGCGCTGAGCACCAGCACCAGGCAGAGCAAAGCGCAGAAGATGAAACTATCCACGGCCTTATCTTCCACCAGCTTAGTCAAGCGCGAAACACCAAAACCGCGCGTGAAAACCGAGTTTTCTACAAACACCGCCACCAGGGCATACAGAAGGAACTGGGCCAGGTTTTGCCACACCATACTCATGAGGTTTTGCCCTCCTCCCTCTCAGCGCTCACACGGCTTTGGAACACCGCCACAGCACTGCGCCACACCGCCACCAGCAGGCCCAAAATGATGAACCCGCCCGACGGCATGGCAGCCATGGGCAGTAAGGTGCTGCGGATGACCTCGGCGCCATACAGTTGGCCGGTGGCCAGCAGTTCCCGGGTGCCCGCCACGATGAACAACACCAGGCAAAAACCCAAGGTGGTCAAGATACCCTTCTTAAAAGAGGTAACCAGGCGTTCACGCTTGGGGCTGGCGTAGCGTTTTAGAATAAGCGGCTCCACCACCAGCAGCCCTAGGTAGATACCCAGGTTCTGCACCGCCGGGCCAAATAGGATATCCAGTGTATAGCCCACCCCAATATACACCACGCCCGCTGTTAGCACATACAGGATGGCGCGGAATTTGTAGCCCGTGTGCTGGCCAATGAAGGTGGCCAGCATGCGTGTGGGGGTGAGCAACAGCAGCACCGCCACCGCCATAATAACCGCATTGCGTAGGTTGGTGGCGGGAATGACAATAGGGGCAATGCCCAGGCCCTGCATGATGACCGGGTTGTTTAATAAGATGCGGTCCCGGCGTTTCAGCCGTTCCATGTTCTGCTGTAAATATTCCGCACGGCTGCGCTTCATAGCTGCACCACCTCCTCGCGGGGGGCAGGTTTTTTATTCCCCACCCTATCAATAAAACCAGAGAATGCGTTCACGATGAGAAGGGCAAAGCACACGCCCAGGTCATAGTTGCCATTGTAGCGGAACATCACCGTGCCTATGCCCAGCAAGATGCCGTACACCGCCCGGGCTGCCGCCCGCTGGGGCTGCACGCCTGGGTCACAGGCCAGGAAGAAGGCGGCAAATATCGTGGCGCCTGAAAATAGCTCATAGCCCACCACCCGCAGTTGCAAAAGCAAGGCGATATCCCCTTCCCGGGGCGTGATTGAAACGCGGGGAAACAGGAATAGGATGAGAAAGGCTGTGCCAATAAAACACAAAGGGGTGATGAAGTTTACGCGTTTACGCACCAGCAGAAAAATACCGCAGGCCAAAATCACCAGCACGGAGGTTACCCCAAGCGGCCCGGCGTAGTTGCCCAAAAACAGGTTGAGCAGGCCGGTGCTGGGGATGCCCCCGGTTTGCAAGGAATAAGAGGGGCCGTTCAGCAATTGGGCACTTTGGAAATTCCAAAGCCCCCAAAGAGAAGCAAAATCCTCCGGCGGGTTCATAAACCACACCTGAAGCTGCGGGAACTGGCGCAGATATTCCGGCCAGGAGACGGCTGCCATGCAATAACCCACCGCCGCCGGGTGGAAGGGGTAACTGCCAAACCCGCCGAATGCTTCCTTGGCCACCAGCACCGCCATCAACACCGCCGCCACCATCACCCGGAAAGGCACGTTGGCGGGCATCATAAGCACAATCAGCAAAGCAAAGGCCACAGAAGAGCGGTCCTCTTTGTTATATTGGCGCGAACGAAGCAAGGCCACCACCCTATCGCACAGGCGCGCCAACACGGCAGCCACCAGCGCCAAAAGCAGGGTGCGGGGGCCATAATAGAGGAAGGACATCAGGAATAGCGGTAGGGTCATCAAGATTAAATCTCGATTATACGCATATCCGTCGTTCACGTTTTGTAGTTTTGATTCCATAATATACCTTTTGTAAACCCCAATCCGATTTACTTATAGCATCCGCATTTGTTCCAGCATTTCCCGGGGGTTTTCCGCCCCAAAAATCACGCTGCCGGCCACCAAGATATCGGCCCCGGCCTGCACGCACTGGCGGCCCGTATCCAGGTTGATGCCACCGTCCACCTCAATGAGCAACGAAGGGTTTTGGCTGGCGGCGCTTTCCCGCAGGCGGCGGATGCGCTCCAGCGCGCCGGGCTGGAAGGCCTGCCCGCCAAAACCGGGCTCCACGCTCATCACCAGCACCAAGTCCACCTCTGCCAGCAGGGGCAGCACGGCTTCCAGCGGGGTGCCGGGGCGCAGGCTGACCCCCGCTTTGCAGCCCAGCTTACGTATTGCTTTGGCCATGGTACAGCCGGGGTCGTTGCCCGATTCTATGTGGAAGGTGATGATATCCGCCCCCGCTTTGGCAAAGGCCTCTAGATAACGTCCGGGGTCGGCAATCATCAGGTGCACGTCGTACACGGCCTGGGGCAGGGCTTTTTTTAGGCTGGCCAGCACCGGCAGGCCAAAGGAAATGTTGGGCACAAAAAGGCCATCCATCACGTCAAAATGCAACATCGGATTGTCAGGGCTGTATACTTTTAAGCAATCCTCCTCCAGGCGGGCGAAATTGGCCGAAAGGATGGAGGGCGCAACCTGCGTCATGTAGAGACCTCCCAAAAAGGCAGAATAAGGGGAACCGAAGTAATATTTTACATTATATGCGCAGGAAGAGCAAGCCACGGGCCAGAACTGGGCCCGCTGGGGATGTAGAACTACAATACATATTGGACAGAAAGAAAAATAAAAAGAGAAAAGGAAG
>CAYYLW010000017.1:0-25852 GCA_964472465.1 uncultured Oscillospiraceae bacterium
CACCAATCATGCCCGCCATAGCGCCCGAAAAGCAATAAATAAACATGGTTACACCAAACACTTTAAACCCGGCACGTTTGGCGGCCACGCTGTCTCCACCAATGGCATAAATGCCACGCCCCAACATTGTTTTATTCATAATAAACCAAGTGATAACCAACAGGGCCACCATGAAAAGCACCGTGACGGGCATATCAGACGTAAGCCCACTGGGCCCGGTTGCCGTGAAAAGCTTTTGCCGGCCAAGATTCAGAAGCCCCTCTGTAAGGGGGTATTCCCGGGAGGCAAAGGGGCCCTGCATGATGCCGAAACAGATACTGCTGGTGCCCAGGGTCACAATCAGTGCAGGGAACTGGAATTTGGCGATGATGAACCCATTGAGCGCGCCAAACAACACACCGATGAGAATGGCCAGTGCAAAATAAGCCAGCGGGTTTTGTGTTACATTTTCCAGTTGCGTACAGGTTACAAACATGGAGAGGGAGGCGATGCCTGGGAAGGAGACATCGGTGCCCCCAGAAATAAGAACCATCAACTCACCCATACAAAACATGCCCGGGATAATTAAAGCACGCACAAGGTCCACCAGGCTGTTTCCCGTGAAAAACTGGCCGCTGCGTAGCTGCACAAAGCCGCAAAACAATAGCGTGATGATGATGATATAGGTTTCAGAAGAACGCAGAATTTTTTTGATTTTCATGGTTTTCTCCTCAGTTGGCCATGGCGGCTTCGGCCAATTCCTTTGCACTTACACCGCTGGTGGAAAAGTTATTGGTAATTCTGCCTTGGCGCATCACCATAACGCGGCTACAGCAGGACAATAGCTCCGGGATATCGTCGGAGATGACAATGATACCCAAACCATTCTCAGCCAATTGTTTCATAAGCTGGTAGATATCAAACTTGGCGCCGATATCCACCCCCACCGTGGGGCCATTGAGTATCAGCACATGCAGGTTTAGCAGCAACCACTTCGCCAATACACACTTCTGCTGGTTTCCCCCAGATAAAGTACTGATGGCATCCTGTGCATCACCAATTTTTATGGAAAGCTTTTCCACCCATTCTGCAACCGCGGCGTTCATCTTCTTTTGGCTGATAAAACCCAGTTTGCTGGAGTATTCATCCCATTTTTCTACCGTGATATTTTCTGCAATAGACTGCGGTAAAAAAATACCCTGGGTGAGGCGCTCTGGGGGCACATAACCAATACCGTGCCGGATACCGTCTTTTATATTTCGAATTTCGGTTTTTTTCTCATTGATGTACACCTCACCGGCATCCACCTTGTAACGGCCAAAAACCGCCTCCACCATCTCCGTTCTGCCGCAGCCCAGCAGGCCTGTAATGCCCAGGATTTCCCCCTGTTTTACAGAGAAACTGATGTCTTGAAAAGCATTTTTTAAACACAGACCCTTTACTTCCAGCGCCACTTGGGCGTTTTGGTGTTCGGTATGTGTGTAGGGTTCTTCTTTGATTTGCCGCCCGGTCATGTAAAAGGTGAATTTTTCCTGGTCCAGTTCTTTGGTTTCGCCGCTGGCAATGAAATTGCCCCCGCGGAAGATGGTGTAACGCTCGGCAATTTCAAACACCTCGTCCAGTTTGTGCGATACAAACAGGATGGCAATCCCCTGTTTTTGCAACTGGCGAATCACCTCAAAAAGGGCCTGTACCTCCTTTTTGGTGATGGCGGTTGTGGGTTCATCCATAATAATCAACTTGGCATTGTTAAGCAGGGCGCGGCTGATGGCAATGAGCTGTTTGTCTGCCACCGAAAGATTTTCCACCAGTTCGTCCAGGTCCACCTCAAAGTCTATTTTTCTAATTGCCTCCACGGCAATTTGCCGAAAGCGCTTTTTGCTTACTATTTTTTTACCGGCGGCCAGTTCCCTATTCAGTGCCAGGTTTTCCATCACGGTGAGGTTGGGGAATACAGAGAGATCCTGATAAATCACCTGGATGCCGGCTGCAATGGACTGTGACGGCGTGATTTTGGGAAAGGAGACACCATCTATTTCCAGCGTGCCCGCGTCGGGTGAATAAAACCCACTGATGATGTTGATGATGGTGGATTTACCGCATCCATTTTCGCCCGCTAGGCAGTGCACTTCCCCTTTTTTGATGGCCAGGTCCACACCGTCTAGCGCACGTACACCGCCAAAGTATTTTTTAATTCCTTCTGCTCGGAGAATATAATCTGACATTGCGCTTCCTCCTTTTATGCATTCTATACGGCACAGCCGCAGCCATGCCCGTATAGGTGTTTTCAATATAATGTTAGGGCAACCAAGGCCGTTGCTGTGCCGCGCCGCCTTTACCAAAACGGCATTTCCCGCACCATCGCCCGGCTCACGGTTCGTAGGGGGCTACTCTATCGCTTTCTGAACGTCTGGTTTTAATAAAAATGGGCACCGTATTCTCATCGGTACGGTGCCCATAGGAAACCTGCTTACTGTTTTTTAGAAATCGTATTCATCCACATTGTCTTTGGTCAAAGAAATCCAGCCAGCGCCCTGGAACACACGGTCGCTGCCTTCGAAAGCCGTCAAATTATCGTAGGACTCTATGCCAAGGTTGGTGCCTTCCGTGATGGTTTGGTCGTCCAACAGCATGGTGGCAATGACGCACATGGCGTAGCCGGCGGCAGCAGGGTCCCAGAGCTGGGCGGAATAGATGGAGTCGTTCTTAATCAGCTCGCGGCATTCGTTGGGCATACCGGTGCCACACACAAACACCTTGCCTGTCAGGCCCAGTTCATCGATGGCGCGCGCGATGCCTGGGGTATCCAAAGAGCAGCAGCCCACAAAGCCGGTTACTTCCGGATAGGCGCGAAGCAGTTCTTTGGCGCGCTGGTAAGCCGTTTCGGAGTTGTTTTCTGATTCAAGACGGGGCTGGGCTTCCAGAATGGTGATGTCGGGATAGGCTTCTTCGGCCCTGGCAACAGCACCGTCGGCCCACTCGTTCTGGGAGGCGTTTGTGAGGTAGGCCACCATGGTGGTGTACACACCTTCGCCACCCATGGCCTCGGCCAGGTTGTCCATAATATAAGCGCCGTAGCCCGCGTTAGAGAAAGCTTCGATGTTGATATCGGTATTTTTGCTAGAGGAACCCTCGTGGGTAACCACAGCAATCCCCATATCTTGGGCCTCTTTCAGCACGGTGTCACAGGCGGCGGGGTCAATGGGCACCACACACAGGGCGTCAATGCCCGAGTTGATTGCGTTGGTCAAGCATTCGATTTGCTGGGCAGAGTCGGCCGTGGCGGGGCTATCCATAAACACTTCCACGCCATAGTCTTCGCTAAATTGTTTGAGCCCGGCTTCCATACGTACAAACCAGCCACTGGCGGCGTCTTTTACTACCACGGCATACGAATAGCCGCTTGTGTCCTTGCTGGATTCATATTTCTGGTTCACATTCACCACGGCATCCGCTGCGGAACTGGTGAAATCAACCAGCCCACCGGCGCCGCCGGAAGCGGCCGCGCTGCTTGCTTCCGGCGCTGCCGAAGCACCCCCGGTGGATGCAGTGGATGGCGCCGCTGTGCTGGCGCTACTGCTTGTGCTTGCCCCACAGCCAGCTACCGAGAGCATCAAAGCGGCTGCTAGTGCTGTGCATGCCAATTTCTTGAACATAGTCTTTTTCCTCCTTTTTATATTTGCTACGGATAACCCGTTAACAACCCTTGCTATTCTATGTTTCTGTGCCTGGCTTCCATCTCCTCATGGCTCAAACACATCTTTTCTTCCAGCAACAAAATGAGGATATCAAACAAAAGGAACAGATGTTGCTCAAAAAGGCTGCCCATGGGCTGCACAGAGGGAACCACCCTGGGGTCTGTGCCCTTGTACACAGCCGCCGGAACAAACACACACACATCGGCCTCACTTGGCGTTTTTTCGGCGGGTGCCCCTGTGATGACGGCTCTGGTTACCCCCGTGGATGCGGCCTGTTGCAGCAGATAATCTATATGGCCAATTTTGCCACTGCCATTCACGGCAAGAAACAAATCCCCCCGGTGCATACCCGGTGCTGTGTCATCCCACACCCAGTGCAGTTCCTTGCCTAGGTGCATCAGCCGCATGGAAAAACTTCTAGCGGCTATTCCCTCGCGCCCCGCGCCCACCACAAAAATTCGCTTGGCCTGTACGATGGCCTCCATCAGCTTTTCCAAATCTTCCACAGGCTGGGCCTTAAACACTTTTTCGTGCTCTTGCAGCATGGTTTGGTACAGTTGTTCATAACGGCTCATGGGATATTCACAGCCTTTCTATGGTTTCTGAACCCCTCAGCACCAAGCGGCTGCTCAGCATCACTTTGCGCTGCACCCGGGGAACCGCTGAATCCGCCTCCATCAGGTTCGCTAGCAAATTCATAGCCTCTGTGCCCATTTCCTCCACGGAACGTTTGACAACCGAAAGCCCAAAACCGATGGTATCCAGCACCTCAATATCATCCATACCAATGATGGCAATGTCTTTGCCAACCTGTAGGCCCTTTTCTTTGAAGCAGGCCAAGGCGCCCAGGGTGGATAAATTGTTTACCGTAAACAAGGCCGTGGGGGGGTCTCTCAGTTCCAGTAGTTTTTTGGTTCCCTCGTAAGCGCGCTGCTTACGCATGTCACTTTGCACAATGTATTCCTGGCATATGTCCATGCCTTTGTCTTGCAAAACACGCAAATAACCCTCCTTGCGGTCTCGGTGCGGTTTTATGTAGGACGAGCCTTCAATGAGGGCAATTTTTGTATGTCCGGCTTTCACCAAAGCTTCCACCGCCTGATACGAAGATTTTTCATCATCGGTATACACACCGTCAAAATCCGTATCACAAAGCTCCCGGTCTGCCAAAACCACCGGCACTCCCAATTTTTGCAGGTTATACAAATATTCTTTCGTCTGGTTGTCTGAATTGTGGGTGGGAATCATAATCAGCCCACTCAGGCGTTGCTCCATGGCCGTGGCCAGGAAATGATGCTCTTTTTCGGCCGATTCATCCGTGCCAAAGAGAAATACATTGTACCCCAGCTTGTTGCATACCAAAGAAACACCTTTTAGCAGTTGGGTAAAGAATTCGTTTTCAATGTCTGGCACAACCAAACCGATGTTTTTTACCAAGCTTGGGTTGCTCAACCCCCGGGCGGCCGCGCTGGGGGTGTAGCCCTTTTCTTGAATCACCTTGAGCACCTTCTGGCGCGTGTTCTCTTTTACGCTTCCGCTGTTGTTCAATACCCTGGATACAGTGGCCATAGAAACCCCGGCCAGCTTGGCGATATCCATGATGTTTTCCATACCTGCCACACCCCGTTCTTTCTGTACGAATATATGCCTGTTTCCAGCCCAGGCCAGCGAATTGAGATGCGCAAAAAAGAAAAATGGAAGCGCTTTCATTTTTAAGTGTCACAACTATAGCAGTCACCTACATTTTTGTCAATAATCTGGCACGCTTTTATCTTTATTGCACAACAAACAAACTGAATTATCATCATATTATCCAAAGATATGCCCGTAACTTTGAAAACATTGACTTGTGAAAGCGCTTCCATTAATATAGAGGAAACGCCCTGGAATAACGTGGAAACCGGTTGGCAGTATGCGGATGGAGGCCCCCGTGCTATGAAGAAGAAATGGTTCGCCCTTGTTGGCATCTTCGCCATACTTTGCTCGCTATTTGGCTGCGCAGCCAGCCCTGTACCAGAGAATGGCGCCCTCTATCTGGCCCCGTATTTGGAGGGGGGAAAGTGCGGCTTTATTGACCAGAATGGGCGCGTCGTCATCCAGGCGGAATTTGATACTTGCGCTCCTTTTGGTGACAATGGAACAGCGGTTGTCTGCAAGGATGGCTTGTTTGGCTATATCAGCGCCGAGGGCGATTATCTGATTGAACCAAAGTTTGCCTTTGCGGACACTTTCTACTATGGATATGCCATATTTTCAGATGAAAGCGCGCTGTTTGGCATCCTTGATGAACAGGGGACGGTGGTGGTAGAGCCCCGTTATGCGAACATTTGGCCCTGCTCTTCCAACGGCCTTTTCCTTGTGAGCGACGGCACCCTTTATGGTTTTATCAACGCCGCCGGCGAAGTGGTGGTGGATGTAATCTATGAGGAGGCCGTGCAGTACAACGACTTCGGCTACACCGCCTTGGCGCTAAACGGAAAATATGGGGTGCTGGATTCATCGGGCAACACCGTGATCCCGTTTGAATACGATTTTGCCGAGCCCTTTGCCCAAAACGACCTGGCCTTGGTGGCCAAAGACGGCGCCTACGGCTTTTTGAACTTGGCCGGGGAGGTGGCCATCCCCCTTGGTTTTGACTGCGCTTTTTCGTTTGCGCCAAACGGCCTGGCGGCCATCAGCCAGAACAAGCTTTGGGGCTTCATCAACAGCCAAGGAGAGATTGTGGTGGAGCTCACTTACGACCTGGTGTTCAATTATTCCCCACAGGGTACGGCCGTTGTGCGCGGCGCAGACAACCAATACGGGGTGATTCAGGAAAATGGCAGCACACTGGTTCCCCTGAGCTACGACTACATTGCCTCCTATGATGCCAGTGGGTTGGCCAGTTTCAAACAAGATGGTCTGTGGGGGTATCTGGACCAAACCGGCGCCGAGCTGGTGAAAGCACAGTACAGTGCCGGCAGCAGTTTTTTGGAAAGCCCCTATGCCGCCGTGCAGCAAAACGGCCTGTATGGCGTGGCAGGCCAGGATGGCAAACTGTGTGCCAAACCCAAGTGGGAGGCCATTGGACGTTTTGTGGAAATTCGCCCACCCCAGCAGGCGGCAAGCACAAGCCAACAATAGCGGCATAAACTTGTTTACGCGGTTTCCCGCAAATACTTCGCCCAACATAAAACACCGGCGCTCTGGGCAGCGCCGGTGTTTTATGGTAAAGCGTGGTGCGCGGGCCCGCAGGTAGCTACAGGCCTACATACACCAAGCGTTATGGGTGTATGGGCTATTCTGCGTCGCTAAACAGCATCCGTCCCACCAGGAACGCCTCCTCCAAATCCAGGCAGAAGGAACTATCGGGGCAGACATTGCTCGCTTTCGCAAAGGCATCATAATCGGCCTGGGAGTTGAAATACAGCATCTGGCAGCAGCAGCAAGAGGCCCAGGTGTTGCAGGATTTCAAATCCGCATGCATCACACGGATTTCATCGGACGAGGCCGACTGAATTTTTTTGTCTTTGAGGACGATGTGGATGGGTGTGCCGCTGTTGCTACAAACCGAGTCGATGGTCACGTCTTGATGGAAGGTGTAGGTGGTGCCCAAGGCATCCACGGCGCACATCACGTTGGTGGTGCGGCCATCGGCCAGGGAGACACGGTGGATGGTGTCCCGCGCCGAAACCGGGTAGATGGAATACACCTTCCCGTCCTCCTCCAAAGCCAGGGCATTCTTTGTCTCCAGGGTTTTCACCATTTCCAAGGTGTCGGCGGTGGGGGTGTAGGGCGCGTGGGTGTCCACAATGGTGTTGATGATGCGGTTGCGCAAGGCATTTTCCTCTGCCGTCAGCTTGGAGGCAATGCTCTCGATGATGATGCGGTCCCTGTCGTAATGTTTAAAATTCACCTGGTCTCTGAAATTCATGGTTCTGTTCCTTTCTGTGTATGTATATGCAGCGGATATCTTAGGCTGTACGGGTTCTGAACGCCCGGCGCACCAGGTCTGTCAAATCGTTGGTATACTCTTTAAACGCATGGGCGGCACGGTCTCTGGGGCGGGGCAGGTCAATTTTCACATCCCCCAGCAAATTCCCGTTGTTGGCGCTCATCACCAGCACCCTGTCACTGAGGTACACTGATTCACTCACATCATGCGTCACCATCACCACCGTGGTGGCCGCGTGCCGCACCATGGAATCCAGTTCGTTCTGCATCAGCTCCCGCATCTGGAAATCCACTGCGCCAAAGGGTTCGTCTAAAAACAGCACCCTGGGGCGGCTGGCCAAAGCCCGTACCACCGCCACACGCTGTTGCATGCCGCCCGAAAGCTGGATGGGGAATTTGTTCTCGTGCCCTTTCAGGTGGGCCAGTTCCAGCAGTTCGTCCAGGCGCTTGGCTTTTTCCTCTTTGGTGGCGTGCGCAATTTTAAGCGCGTAAAGGATATTCGCCTTCACCGTCATCCAGGGAAACAGCGCATAGTTTTGGAACAGATAGCCCCGCTCCACGCTGGGGCCATGAATTTCTTCATTATCCAAAAGCAGCCTGCCGCTGGTGGGTTCTTGAAAGCCCCCCAGCATGGTGAGCAAGGTGGTTTTGCCGCAGCCCGAAGGCCCCAGCAGAGAGACGAACTGCCCCTCCTCCACCGTGAAAGAAAGCGATTCTATTACCACGTGTGGCCCCGCTTTTTCCTGGAAGGTCTTGTTGACCCGATCAATTGTCAAAATTGCCATTTGTGAAGCTCCATACGGTGGGTAGACCGTGCCCTAACCGGCACAGGTACTCGGGCTTGCAAAGCCCTCCCCTCAGGGCATCTCTCGCATGGTTTTTCCTTCCTTTGGCGGCATACAAGGCCCGCCTGAATTTTCCGCTTCCAGTTCGGCCTGCCGAACGGTGATGGTTCCGCCGCTGTCCCGCCGCAGGGTGAGCCGGTATAGGTAGGCCGGCACCGGCAAGGCCCGGAAAAAAGCCTTCTGCGCGTCGGGTTCCCAGTGGGGCAGTTCTATGGCCAGCCCGCAGCTTTGGCTTATCTGGCTGGGCACTGGAATTACATTGGCGTCCTGGAAACGGTGAAGCGCCAGTTCTGCCGTGTTCATGGTGTGGGCGGTTTTGGTAAAGGTGATCACATACCGGTAAAAAAGCCTATCCATGGCTACAGGGTAATCACTTGGTCTATGCCAGCGCCTTCCAGCGCGGCGTACAGGTTGGGAAAGCAGCCAATACCGGCGCCCGCCACCAGTTTGTTTTCGATGCCGCGCTCGATGGCACACATATCACAGGCCATGAGCAAGGTGCCGTATTTTTCATGGATTTGTTGCAGCCTGTCTCCAGTGCTGCTGCCCTGTGTGAGCAGAAAGGTGTTATCGAAAAAGAACATCATCCCCGCCACCTCTACGCCGTGGCGGCCTTCCAGCATCTGGGGGATGATCATTTTGTCCAAAATACGCTGGACATTATTGGTGGAAAAAACATAGGCTACTTTCATGTTGCTACCTCACTTCTTAGGGTTGATTAAAGGGAAACAGGGCGTAGGCCGCCACTTCCCGCGTGAACGAAAAAGAGCCCCTTCCGGCATACGGCTTCACCTTATCCTGCCAGGTTTTTTTCTAGCCATTATCCGCATCGCCATTTTTAAACCGCCAGGCGGTGGCATATCGCTCCACAATCAGCACCAATTTATCCATGGCAAACCCCACGATGGCCGCCATAATCATCAGGGCATAGAGCTGCGGGGTTTCCATGCGCACCTGCGCCTCCACCATCAAAAAGCCAAAGCCCGCACTGGTGGCAATAAACTCGGCGCAAATTACGCTCATCCAGGCTTGGCTTAGCGCCAAACGGAAGCCGGTTAAAAAGCTGGGGGTGGCCCCCGGTATTACAATATCCCGTATCACCTGCGCGGTGCTGGCCCCCATGGAACGGGCCGCGTATTTGTAGTTTGGGTCAATGCCCATCACACCGGCAATGGTGTTGATGATGAGGGGAAACACGGCGCTCATGGTAATCATAAACACGGTGGGCCCATCCCCCAGGCCAAACCAAATGATGGAAAGGGGCACCCAGGCCATGATGGGCACCTGCCGCACCGAGTTGACAAAGGGGGCGATGATTTCCGATGCCGTTTTGGACACCCCCATCAAAAGCCCGATGGGCAGGCCGATGAGAACCGAGTACAGGCAACCCGTAAACACGCGTTTTAAAGTGAGAAAAAGGTTGCTCATCACGTCCGGGTTCACCCAATTGGTGAAAAAGGCGGCCATGGTTTCCACAAAATCTGGCAGCACCAGGCTTTTGTTGATGGCCTTTGCCAAAAAATACCACAACACGCAAATGAGGAGCAGGCAGAGGGCCGAATAGATTCTCCCTTTGCGTTTTCCCATCATCTCATTTAAATTGATTCTTCGTTCGGTATTGGGATAAACTGGATTCCTGTCTTGCTCCATATGGCAAATGTTTCCTCGCTATTATCGGTTTGAATCAAACTGGGCAAAAGCGTTTCGAAGGAATCGCTGTTAAACGTGTCCACCGCTTGGTTGTAGGCGTTCACAAAGGAGGAGAAAGCCGCCGTTTCCAGTATCTCATCACTGGCCACCAGCACGCTGGAAGCCGGCTGGTAGGGCAAAGGAATGGTGTGAAACGCCATATTGGCTTTGGCCACGCTGAGGGCATCCAGCACCACCGCATCCACCTCTTGGCATTCCAGCGCATAGGGCAGGGCCGACGCCATCATGGGCTGAAGTTCCAACCCTTCGCCCAGCGTGGCGGCCACCGCGCGGGTTTGCAGCGCCCGGCCATTCATATACCCTACCGTGGCAGGGGCCCCGGCGCCTTGCGTTACCAGCACATTGGTGTTGCGCGCAATGCCGCCCACCACGGTGTAAGGCCGCCCCTGCGCCAAAAACAGCGCGGCGGCATCCGGGCATAGCACCGCCATATCAAAATCCCCATTGGCCAGGGCAAATTCCGCCTGGGTTCCGCAACAATCCGCTAAGCGCAGGTAGAAGATATCATCGGGATGTTCTACCTGGTTACCGGTTTGCTCTGCCGCGTAGGAGACAATGAGACCCGCGGCGTCATCGGTGCAGGCAATGCGCAACATGGTTTTTTCGCCCACTTTTGGTGCCAAAACGCGGAAGAGAAGCAGCCCGGCGGCCAGGCACAACACGGCCACCAGCAAAACCTTGCGCGGCCTACTCAACGATGTTATCAACCTCCACCGCTTTGGCGCGCCACTCTTCATAGCTCATGCCCAGCGGGAACACGGGGTCCACTTCCTCACGGATAAAGGTGTCAAAATCTTCGGCGCTGCTCCCTTCCAAATAGGTCAGGTCGATGTACTCGTCCAGGTTCACGGTGTTCAAATCGTCCCGCACATTGTATTCCCGCATGGCTTTTAGCTGGTTATCCATAAACTCGCGGTTCAAATCCCAGGTGATGGTGCGCCCCTCTTCGTTCAGTTTTTTATACAGCGTCATCAGGCCCACTTCCGCCGGGACATTGTAGTTTTTGGCAAAAATTTGGGCGGCCAGATAGGGGTGCAGGTACATGTATTGCACCCCTATGGAGTGCGCCAGCAGCATCCGGGAGGCAAGTTCTGGGTGTTCTTCGGAAAACTCGGTGTTCATGCACACCTTGCAGCAGGTGCCGTGGTTTAGGGGGGCGGCGCGGTTGGTATTTTGGCGCATCATAATGCGGCCGGTGCCCTCATATTCGGCCATGGAGCCCCAGGGGTCACAGCAGAGGAATGCGTCCAGGTTGCCCGAGGCCAGCGCAAAATAGGCGTCGGAGTCGCTCATGGCGAAATTCTCATACTGCTCAATGTCGCTGGGGATGCCCAGTTCCTTTGTCCACTCCATCCAGTTCATGGAGTTGGCTGGGTCTCCACCCGCGCTGATGCGCTTGCCAATCAAATCCTCCGGGGTTTTGATGTCGTTGCTCACCACCAGATATTCCGCGCCGCCGGTGTGGTTTTCGGCCGCGATAAACAGCGGGGTGCCTTTCTGGCGGGCCCCCAAAGCAGTTGTCCACCCGGCGTAGGCCATATCCATCTGCCCGGCGCTCATGGCCTCCGGCACCTGGCCGTTGCCCGTCACGTTCACCTTGAGGCCCAGCGCCTCATAAATGCCGGAGTCCTGCCCAATGCAGGCCGCCGTCATGTGGTCACAGTTGTAATAGCCCAAATTCACCGTGTACTTTGCGTCCTCGTCCGAAAGGGCCGCCAGTTCATACCCTTCCACCAAACCGGCCACCGGGGCGTTATAGTCCAAATTGGCCGCGGCCGCACTTTGGCTGCCGCCGGCGGCACCGGCAGAAGCGCTGGTTCCCCCGCCGCTTTGGCAGGCCGTAAAGGCCGAGAGCACACATATAGCCGCCAGGCTGCCTGAGACAAATCGTTTCCAATTCATGGCAAATTCTCTCCTTTGTTTTGTTCCCACAATCGTTGCTATAATTCCGTTATATTTCCGGGAGAATCAGCAGCAATCCTCCATTCCTTCCCCAAACAAATTGGTCCACGTACCGTTTTCAAACCGCATCACCGCAAAACCCAATTTGGCGCCCTTTTGCCCCGAAACCAACATTTCCACCTGCCCCGCTTCGTCGATATCTTTCCATTGCAGCTGGCAGTTTTCCACCGGGGCGGGCAGGGGCGGGCTTATTTGGTAGCCTTCCCCCGCCGAGTATACCGTTACCATCTTGTTTTCGCTGGCCGATTCCACATACACAACGGTCAAATCCTCTATGCCATCGTTGTTGCAGTCTCCCGCAACATTCAAAAGCGCGGTTTTGTCCGGGTAGGCTTCTGTAAAGTGGCTATACAGGGGGTGTGTTTCGTCCAGCCGCATTCCCTCGGCCGCCGTGTTGGCCGCAGGGCTGCCGCACCCGCCCAAAACCAGCGCCGCGGCCAGGCCCAGCAGCGCAAGAGCCCCGGCTCTCAAGCCTGGCTCCGTTTCTTCATGGTGTTCTGGGCCACTTTTTGCTTAAAGTACAGCACCCAGGCGTAAAGGCCCAGGGCGAGAACCGCCAGCGCGCAAAGGAATTTGAACCACTCGGGAAAATCCACATTGAGGCGGCCAGCTAGCTGGATGCCCGTTTGCGCGCCAGATAAATCAAACTGTGGCACAAAATGGCCCGCCAAAAACAGGTTGGTGAGGTACCCGGCCCCGAGACCGAACAAAACCAGTGTACCGGTGTAGATGATGACGGCGCGGCGGCCAATGAGCCGCCAGATGCTGACCATCTCCGGGAAGTTTGTGGCCACCCCCGAAACCAAAAAGGTAACCGCTACCCCCGGGGCAGCCCCCGCGGTTACAAGGGCGGCAATGAAGGGGATGTGCCCCAGTGCACACACGTACATGATGGCCCCCAGCAGGGTGATGCCCAGCAGGGAAATGATGCGGGGGCTGCTGAGATATTGCTGGATAAACGAGGGGGGCACCACCACCAAAAGCACGGCTGCAAAGAGGGAGCCCAGCAGGATAAAGCGGCAGGTTTGCACGGCCAAATCACTAAAGCCCCAGCGTATGCCGCCTTTTAGGCGCTCCCACAGTGGTTTTTGGGGCGGGGCGTTTGGCGCAGATTGGCCCGCCGCCTGTGCCAGGGCCAAAGCGGCCGGGCTTACCAGTTCTTTGCCCCCAAAACGGTTGCCCAACATCCCAATGAGAACCGGCAACAAAAAGCCGCAGGCCAGGTAGATGGTGGCAATTTCCGGCCCCAGCATGGCATAGGCCAAAATGATGGCCGCCGGGTTGATGATGGGGGTGGCCACCAAAAAGGCCAAGGTGGGGCCCAGGTAAGCGCCCGAATAGTAAAGGCCCAGGCTAAGCGGAACCACGCCGCAACTGCAAATGGGCAGCAACATGCCCGAGAGGGTGGCCTTGATGATGGAGGAGAGTTTTTTGTTCCCCAGCGATTTTTGCAGGGTTTCGGGGCGCAGCACCGCGTGTAGAATGCCACACAGGAAGAAACTGGCAATCAGCCAAGCGCCGCTGGTTTTTAGCATATCCCAAAAGTTCAATAGCAATCGGGTCATAGGGCTTCCCCTATTGCCTCTGCCACTATTTTTTCAATGTTTTTCCGGCTCAAATCCTCATACCGTGTGGTCTCGTTCACAATAAGGGTGCCGCGGGAGAGGGGGCCATATTTGGGGAGATAGGCAAAATCCTTCCCCGCATAGTAAACGGTGAGGGCAAACTTGCCCGGGAACCGGTTTTCCAGTTCCTGCAACACCGCCACATGGCCATCGCAACAAGGGCAGGTGTTGATGAATTCAATCTTGGTTTTTTCCATGTGGGTTCCCCTTCTTTGTGCAAACAAAACCGGTTTTTCCTGTTCATACAGAGCCACTGTTATTATAGGCTTCGTAAATTATATATGTCCAATCGTATTTTATTATCCTATCCTGTTTACTATAGATAATATCTTTAGTAAACAATTTTGCCCGGCACAAAAAAACAGCGGCCCCTACAGGCCGCCGTTTTGCGGGTATTTCTGTTTGCCTAAAGCATCTCTACAAAGGCGGCAATGCGGGTGCGCAACTGCTCAATGTCATTGGTGGAATAATCGGTTTCTATGGCGATGTAGGGGGTTTGTTTTTCCCCTGTTACATACCGCTTAATCCCATAGGTTTCCACATTGTAAGTGTGGCAAGCTTGCAGCACAATATCAATCACGCCGTCTATTTTGTAGTCGTCTATCATCTGGCCCATCAAGGCGAAGCGGTTTGGGTTCGGGCTCATGCAAGAGCAGCCGATATTCAGGTAGCGCCGGGCCATCGCCTCGTATAAATCCTCTGCCTCTTCGTCCACCAGTTCCGCCAGGGATTTGGCCCCCCCGCAGTTTTCAAAAGCCACGGCGTAGGCGCCTGCATCATCAATGCAGGTGAACAGTTTTTCAAACACCCCCCCAATGGGGCAGCCGGTAATCAGCAGGCGGGGCTTTTTGGGGTTTGTGTTTTCCCGTTCCAGTACCCCCTTGGTCACCTCCTGTACAGAATGCACCATCTCGGTTTTATCAAACCGGAAATCGGCCCCGCGCAACACATTGAAAACCTCCCGGCTCAACATGGGGGGCGGGTCCTGCTTCATCGTCTCGTAGAAAGCACGCAGCGCTTTGCGCTCCTCGTTTTTCAGGCGCACGGCCTCACGCAGTTTTTCGTCGGTAATTTCTACACCGAATTGTTCTTCCAGCTTTTCTTTCAGGCGGTGCAGCTCTGCCACCCACAGCCCCAGCGCGTTTTCGCTTTGGGTGTTGGGCAGTTCCATCACATACACCGGCTTAAAATCCGCCAGGTATTCAAACATCTTCTTTTTGCCATCACAGGTGGTCTCGCCAATTATCAAATCCGAAAAATAGAAATAGGGGCATTTATCGGTTTTGGCAAACCCGTAACTGGCCTTGATGAGCGGGCAGAGGTTACGGGGCAGGTCCTCCTCGGCCTGTGGTATGGTCTCGTCGGAAACCGAGCACAGCCCCACCGGCACGGCGCCCGCCGCATACACGAACTCGGTGGGCAGAAAGGTGCAAAACACCCCCACCATGGGAACCCCTTTTTTCTTGAGCTCCCGGGCGCTGACAAACGACTGCTTGCGTTGTTCCCCAAAATCCTCAAAAATTTGGGGCAAATCTTGAATGAGTTCCATACCCTTCACCTCGTTTTTCTGTCTCTGTGTCTACGGTTTCTTACCTGGGTAGGCCTTGGGCCATAAGGGCGGCCCCCAGCGCGCCGGCAAACCGCCCCAGCGGATGCGAACAGACCTTTTTTTCCATGCGGGAGGCCAAAGCGCTGATAAAATCATGGTTTTCGCAAAGCCCGCCGGTGAGATACACGGTATCCCCCACGGCGCCAATGCGGCCACATTGGGCCTTGACGCGGCCCGTAATAGAATCGATGATGCCCCGGGCGATATCCGCCTTGCTGGCCCCGGCCCCAATGAGACCAATGACCTCCGATTCGGCGAATACGGTGCACATGGATGTGATGGAGACCTGCCCCCCCTGTTTTGCCAGCGCACAAAGGGCCATGGAATCGGTGCCCAGGGTGGTGGCCATCACCTCCAAAAAGCGCCCGGTGCCCGCCGCGCACTTGTCGTTCATCACAAAATCTTGTACCGTGCCCTCTTTTAAGGCAATCATTTTGGTGTCTTGCCCGCCAATATCCACCACGGTATAGGTGCCCGCGCCAAACAGGTGCGCGGCCCCCTTGGCGTGGCAGGTAATTTCTGTCACCGTTTTTTCCGCATAGCCCACGGCGCCGCGGCCGTACCCCGTGGCCACCACCCGCCAAGCGCCGGGGGTGTAGCCCTGCTGCTGCAAATACTGCAATAGCTGGCCAGCGGCCTCTTGGGCATTCCAGCCCGTGGGCATCACCTTGGTGGAGCAAACCTCCCCCTCCCGGCCCAGCACCAGCGCCTTGGCACAGGTGCTGCCTATGTCTATTCCGGCAAAATGCAACGCGTGGCCTCCTTTCACCCGGTGCAACACCATGGGTGCCTAAATGCCCTTAGCATACTATCCCTGCCCCAAAATGTCCAATCACGGTTCTCAATAGTAGCCCCGCCGGCATCGGTTTTTTCTATAGAAAACAGCGCCCCACCCTGCGGCAAGCAAAACCGCCCTTCTGAGAGAAGAAGGACGGCTTGGTTGTTTTCTGTTTGCCCCTGTTGCGGCAAAGGGGGGCGCTAACACCCCGTTATTGTGTGCCCTGTGGGGCCAGTTTCCGCTGGCGCAGAGCCAAGACGGTGGCCACCAGGGTATCGATGACGAACAGCACCATGCAGATGACCAGTGTGGTGATGATGGCGGGGTATTGCCCGGCGAAGATACCGCTGGGTAGGTGCTGCTGCAATATTCCCCAAAAGGCCCACAGCAACACCAGCCCGTAGGCGGGGTTTTTAAAGTATACCGTGGCGCTACAGCCAATCAGCGTGCCCACCGCCAGTATGCCCACCGTCCACCACTGCGGCGCAAGGCCCCCGCCGTTCCAGCCAAGATACACCAAAAACACGGTGATATTGGCAATGGTGGCCACGGTAATCCAGCCCAGATACAGGCCAAACGCCGCTTTTAGCAAGAAACCCAGCAGCCCCTGCACCCGCACTTTGTTTAAGGTACGCATGATGGCGATGAGGCACAGCAGAAGCCCCAGCATCAGCACAACGGTGAAGGGGATTTGATTGAACTGCCACAGAAACAGCCAGGCAATGTTCAGCACACAGGAGATGGTGTACAAAAGGCGCACCCGCGCCAGGGCTTGCACCCCTTCTTCGTTTGTGTGTTTCTCATCTTTCCCAAACTGGAAGATGGCAAACAGCAGCAAGGCCAGGTAGATAAGCCCCCAGATAGAAAAGGTGCTGCCTATGGGCGTGAAGAGGTTTGGGTACGCATCGGATATGGCCTGTGTGGTTCTTCCACCAATGATGGGAAACATGGCCAGGGCATTCACGCCCATCATGGCAAGGCTTGCCACCAAAACCACAATTTTTCCCAGTAGCCCTTTGAAAAATGTCATCATGGTTTTCCGCTCCTTTATACCGGTAAAATGGGTGGCAATGTGCAGGCCCCCGCTTACGAGAGTATACCACGCCTTTCGGCAAAAGAAAACATATTCGACATTATATCCCTTATATTTACATTTATTTTTTGTTTATACTGGCAGATGCATTTTTCCTCACCCGCCTGGGCTGGGGCTTACATCAGCGGGGCTATCACGCGCACCACCGCATCGAACAGGCGGCCCCAGGGGCCCCGGTCGATGCTTTGCAAGGTGACCTCCCGGCATTCCGCCAGGGTTTCCAGCACATCGTTTTTCACATGGGTCACCGTTGGCCCGCCCACCAGCAGGGTGGCACACTCAAAATGCAGATACAGGCTGCGGTAATCCAGGTTGATGGTACCCACCACCGCCGTATGATCGTCTGACACAAAGCATTTGGCGTGCAAAAAGCCCGGCGTGAATTCAAAAATGCGCACCCCCGCCGCCAGCAGACTTTTGTAGTGGCTGCGCGTTTGCAGGTACACCACCTTTTTATCTGGTACGCCGGGGGTGACAAGGCGCACATCCACCCCGCGCTTGGCCGCCAGGCAAAGCGCCGTTCTCATCTTGTCCCCAATAATCAGGTAGGGGGTAAAAATATACACATAGTCATTAGCCTGGTTTAGGATATCGGCATACACATCTTCCCCGGTGCTATTCTCGTCCAGCGGGGTATCTGCGTAGGGCTGCACAAACCCGCTGGGCTGGACGCTTTCGGCGGGGTATACGCCCGGGGCATATTGGGGCAAGGCCGCCTGTTCCACACGCGGCTCCGCCACGGCGTTCCAGGTTTCCAAAAACATCAGGGTAAAGCTCCAAACCGCGTCCCCTTTCAGCATCAGGCCGGTGTCTTTCCACACGCCCAGGCGGTGGTCCTCGTTGATATACTCATCCGCCAAATTGATGCCCCCATTGAAGGCGGTATTCCCGTCAATCACCATGATCTTGCGGTGGTCGCGGTTGTTCATGCGCAGGGCCATGAAGGGCACCACCTTGTTAAACGCCACGCACCGGATGCCCAGGGCCTCCATCTCGCTGGCAAAATTGCCCGGCAGCAAGGTGAGCGAGCCCGCATCGTCGTACAATAGCCGCACATCCACACCCTGCTGTACCTTCCTCTTCAAAACATCCAAAATGCCGCCCCACATCTTGCCTTCCGCTATGATAAAATATTCCATGAAAATGAAGTGCTCGGCCTTTTCCAGCTCGGCCAGCATATCGGCATACATGTACTGCCCAAAGGGGTAGTATTTGGTGCTTGTGCCCGCGTACACGGGGTACTGGGTACTGCTGTACAGGTAGGCTGCGGTTCCGGCGGCCCGGCCGTGGGCGGCGGCCAAGGCCCCCTGCACCTGCGGCGCCTGGGCAAGCTGCTTTTCACAAATCTTGTGCTCATTTTGTATGGCAATCCGCAATTTTTTGGTGGGAAGTTTGGTGCCAAACATCAAGTACAGCAGCCCGCCCACCGGCTGCAACAAAATAACCAGAATCACCCAGCCAATCTTGTAACCGGCCTCGTCGTCCTTTTGCACAATTTGCAAAAGAACAATGAGGCTGAATATTCCCATGATGGCGGTAACAAGGGGCGTCCAGTGTGTAAAATATTGCAGCAAAACGGCAAACGCCACCACCTGCACCAAGATAAGAAGAACCGTGAGCGTGATGCGTAAAACGATATTGACCTTGGCTTTCATACAATTCCTCCATTCTTTGGCCCTGCCTATTTCATGCTTCGCATGCCTTGGCAGGGGGCAGCGCCGAGACACAGCGCACCGCATACAAACTTCATCTCTCCATTATAAGGAGCACCCCGCGTTCAACAAGGCTATTTTTGACGACAATACCCCTATATTTTCTCTCTTATTTCGCCAAAATGCGGCAAAAACAGCGGCGCAACCTGGTGCTCGCCCTTCGTGAAAGAGCTAACCCGCCTGCACAATGCCCCCCTGCCGTAACCGGGCAGAGGGGTTCTTCCGTGCGCGTGTTCTGTTTTTAGGCCGTCATGGGCCCGCCCCGCTGGCCGCCGCCACGGCCCATTCCGGTAAGCCCGGCGGTGCTGGCGGCGCTGCCGCTTTCGTCCACGCTGGTTACCGCGCCGCTCAGCAGCACTGTAAACAGCTCCTCCCCATCTTTTTCCAGCCGGTAGCTCTCGCCATCCACCATGCCCGCCGCGCTTAGCAGCAAGCTGGCCCCGGCGCTTTCCACCGTTTGGCTAAGCAGGGTATTGCCCGCCATGTCCTGCAAGGTGAAGGTGCCGCTTTGGCCTTGCAGGCTATCCAGCAACACCAGCAGGCTGGGCTGGGTAGAAGCGCTGCCCGGCAGGCTGAGCATCCCAAGGCCGCCCGTGGCCAGCAGGCTGCCACCGTTTAGCAAAATTTCGCCGTCGCAGTCCAGCGCGCCGTCCATGGGCGAAGCGCCAATTTCCACCAGCACCTCTCCGCCCGTTATGGTTAGGCTGCCGTTGGAATCCAGCCCGTCGCCGCCTGTTTGGCTGCCCGCCTTCACCCGCAGCACGCCGCCGCTGATGTTAATGGCACACTCAGAAAGCGCGGCGCCCGGCTGGTTTTGCCCCGCCGTGGCGCTGGCGGCGTTCACGCCGTCATCGCTGGAGGTGATGTCTGTAACGCCGCCCTCCACCGAGACGGTTTGCCCTTCCAGGCCCTCGTAACAGGTTACAATCGTGATTTGTGCTTCGCCCCCTACGGTGAGATTGCCGTCGGCGTGCAGCGCGTCGTCCCCGCTGCTAATTTCCATCTGCCCGCCATTTACCAACACGTCCCCATTCGAATGGAAGGCGTCGTCGGCGCTATCCACCGTGAACTGCCCGCCGGATACCGTGAGGCTTTGCCCCGCTTTGAAGCCCTTATAGCTGGTGGAGGCCGTGGCATCGGTTTCGGCTTCGGCGGTTTCGGCCTGGGCCTCTGCCTGCATGACCGCCTCAGCGGCCTCGGAGGTGATGGACTGGCTGGCCGCCGGGCTTTCCTCTTGTGTGCTGGCCGCCGGGGCCGTGCTGCTGGCTGCCGTTCCAGTGCCGGTAGACGGCTGGGAGAGGGCGGTATCACCGGGCAGAGCCATGCCTTCTGGCGGGGCCACCGGGGCGGTTCCCTGGGGCGGCTGGCCACCCATGCCGCCGCCAAAGCCCCCCATCGGCTCTTCGGCGGTGCGTTCTTCGGCGTTTGCCTGCCCGCCGCCGCTGGTTACGTTATAGCTGCCGCCCAGCACCCGCAGTTCGGTTTCGGCCTGCACACCGTCCTGGGCCGCCGTGATGGTGAAGCTGCCGTCTTGCAGCTCTATCCAGCCCTTGTCCCCGGCGGTATCGTTGTTGCTTTGAATGCCGTCTCCCCCGGCGGTAAGCTGGTAGCTGCCGCCCTCCACCGTCACCGAGTCCCGCCCGCGCACCGCATCGTTCACGGCCTGCACGGTAAGCGAGGTACAGTTCAGAATCAAATCGTCCTTGGTGCCAATGCCGTTGTTGTAATGGGCCTCCACCGTCAGGCTTCCGCTGCCCGCCACGGTGAGGTCGGCCTTGCTAAACAGCGCCGCGTCCGGCTCGTCTGCGCCCGCCTCGGCATACACATAACTCTCGGCGTCGGCCAGCAGGTTTTCGCTGCCCTCGGCCAGGGTGACCACCAGTTCATCGGCCGCAAGGCAGCTAATGGCCGCCGTGGTGGCAGAGCGCAATTCTACGCCGCTCAACACCAGCTCCACCTTGGCGGTATCGGGCGCTTGCACCACAATCTGCCCGCTGGACGCGGCGCCGCTTACCACATACTGCCCCGCCTGGGTGATGGTAACCGTGCCCCCCGAGGCCGTGGCCCCCGTACCCTGCACCTGGGCCGTCTCGCCAGAAAACTGGATGCTGGTGCCGCCCGTGGCCTGCCCTGTAACGCTTTGGGCCGCTATGGCCTCGTTGCATCCGGGCAAAACCAAACTGCCCAGCAGCAAGCCCGCCAGGGCCGCCGCCTGTATCGTATGTTTTTTCATCCTGGTATCCTTTCTTGCCGCACCGTGTATTATAGTTCTTCCCGCTCGGCCAGCTTTTTCCCGCAGCTCACGGCCAGGTTGCCGTTGCGCTGGCGTATGCCGTCCAGCAGGGTTTTTTCCAGGGTAGGGTCTGCCAGTTCCACCAGGTATTGCAGTTCAAACAGGCTGCCCAGGTTGGTGGTTTTCACCTTTTCCAGTTCGGCTTTTTTGGTGTAGCGGGCGAATAAATCGTCAAAGAGGGCGTCGTACTCGCAGTCCTCGGGAATGGTGACACGCAGTTGCTTTGTGCGCTCCCGCCCGCCGAAGGGAAGCCGGGCGTACAGCAGCATGGCCCCGCCGATAACAACGGTAAACAGCCCCGCGAAGGCCAGGTAGCCCATGCCCAGCGAAAGCCCCACCGCCATGGCAAAGAAGATGCTGGAAATCTCCCGCGAGGAACCCGCCACGCTGCGAAAACGCACCAGGCTGAACGCCCCCATCACGGCCACACCGGCCCCGAGGTTGCCGTTCACCACCCAGATGACCGCCTGCACCAAAGCGGGCAGCAGCGCCAGGGTAACCACAAAATTCTTGGTGTAGCTGCCGCGGTACATATACACCAGTGCAATGGCCACCCCCAGCACCAAAGCCGACGCTGTGCACACCAGCAGTTTTACCGCGCCCTGGCTGCCAAAACTCATCAGTTCATACAGCATGGGCCTTCCCCCCTTTGTAAAAACCATTCTGGGCCGCCGTTTGGTATTTGGAAAAGGAACAGGGGTAGATGCCAAGGCCCGCCAGCATTTCGGCCAACCAAAAAGGCAGGGCCCCCGGGGCTTTAATCTCCATCATCACCCGCCCCGGTGGTAGCATGGGTTCGCCCCAGTCGCCCTGGCTTAGGCTGAGCGCCTCCCCCCGGCAGCGTAGGTTTTGGTCCAGCGTCAGGCGCAAATCGGGTTCTTCGGTTCCATAAAAAGCCAGGCGGTCGTAGCTGATAACCGCTTTTGGCAGGGGGGCCTGCCGCTGCAAAAACCAGCCTATCTCCCCGCCTATCTGCCCCGCCTTTAGGGGCAAGCGCCCACTTTGGCAGGCGACCTCGGCCTCGTGCCAGCACAGCGCGGCCCGCCGCTTGCAGGAAACCCCGCAAATCTTCTTTTTTAGTTCCATGTACACCGGGCTTTCGGCATCGGGCACGCCATAGCTGCGGATACGCAGTTTCTCCCGGTAGCTTTTCTTATGCTCCTTGCCCTGGGCCGCGGCCAGGTCCTCGGTGTCGTAATACAGGCTGCAAATGGTTTGGCGGCCGTAGCCATCGGCCTGCATATGGCCTTGCAAACGGCGCTCTAGCTCCTTGGCCTTTGCCAGGCTGAGGAGGTATTTTTGTTCAAACCGGATGATGACATTCTCCATAAGGGGGGTCTTCCTTTCGTGTTTGGGTTCCAGCTTTATTCTGCCCCAGCTGTGTGAAGGCCAGATGAACCCGCCCTGAAAAGCCCCTGAAACTAAAATTTTACCTGTATTTACGCATTTTTTACAACAAAAAACCCCCGCAGAAACTGCGGGGGCCTGGCCTTTTTTAGGGTGCACCGCCCTCTTCGGGCTGGGCCAGCGGCAGGGAAAACCAAAACACACTGCCCGCGCCGGGAGTGCTTTCGGCCCCAAACAGCACGCCGGGGTGCTTTTGCAGGATATTCTTGGCAATGGAAAGCCCAAGACCGCTGCCACTGCCCGCTTTGGGCCCGGCTTTTCCGGCCTTGTAGTAGCGGTCCCACACATAGGGCAGGTTTTCGGCGGGGATGCCCTCGCCTGTGTCCACCACCTCCAGCTTTACCCGGCCTTCGGCCAGGCTTTGCCGCACGGTGATTTTCTTCTCCCGGCTGTGCTGCATGGCGTTGGTGAGGAAATTCACCAGCACCTGGCTTAGGCGGGCGGCATCCCCGCGCACAAAAGCCTCCTCCTCTTTTTCAAAACGCAGGCGGAAACCCTCGGGCTGGCTGAACTTGGAAAATCTTGTGAGGAGGGCCTCGGTTTCCGCGGTTAGGCTGAAGGTTTGCCACTCCATCTCCAGGGTGCCGGCCTCTAAGCGGGAGAGTTCCAGCAAATCCCCCACCAGGCTGGAAAGCCTCCTCGCCTCCCCAATGATCACCTCCATATTTTCGGGGCTGTTTTCCCCGGGGATATCCCGCATCATCTCGGCATAGCCCGTGATGAGGGTGAGGGGGGTGCGCAAATCGTGGCTGACATTGGCGATGAGTTCCCTGCGCAGGGCTTCGGTTTTAGAGAGTTCCTCCGCCGCGCGGCTAAGGGTGGCGGAAAGTTCTTCAATTTCCCGGTAGCCCCCGCTTTCCCGGGGGGGCTGGTAGCTGCCTTGAGAGAGCTGGCGGGCCGCCTGGTTTAGGCGGCTGATGGGCTTTGCCACCTGCCGGGCAATGAGCAGCGCCAGCCCCACGGCCAGCACCAGCATGATGCCGCTGATACACCACAGCAGCACCTGGATGGTTTGTACCGTGGCATTCACCGGGGTGATGGTGGCGCTGATGAAGAGCATCTTTTCCCCCTCGGTGGCGGTTTCCACAAGCTGGGCGTAGAGGATGCTCTCTGGGCGCTGGGGCTTTTGCCAGCCTTGGCCCCCGTCCATGGGCTGCTCTGGCCGGGGCTCTTCCCGCTGCAAAAAGCCGGTGCCCGCCGCCTTCACGTCTTGGTACATCTGCTGCTTTTGCTGGGCACTTAGGGTGCTGGGGCCACCCTCTGGGAAATGGTTTTGCAGGGTGTAGCTGCTGCCGTCTGGCCCCAGCACCTCCACATACAAATCCCCCCGCTGGCGCACGGCGGCTTCCAGGGCGGCATAGTCGCCCTCTTGCACATAGCCCGCCAGCACGGCGGCCTGGCTTTCCACCTCGCGCAGCTTGATGGCCTTGTAAAACCGCTCTAAAAACACGGTGAGAAACAGCCACAAAAGCAGTAGTAGCAGCAAACAAAACCCCAGCAGATAGAGAAAAATACGCAGGGAAAGCCGCGCGGGCGGGGCTTTCTTTTTTCCGGCCCCTCTAGGCATCAAAACGGTAACCCACCCCCCGCAACGTGACGATGCACCCGCTGTACGGCCCCAAATTTTTGCGCAGGGTCTTGATATGGGTGTCGAGTGTGCGGTCATCGCCATAGAAATCGAAGCCCCACACCTCGCTCAATAACTGCTCCCGCGTGAGGGCGATGCCACGGTTGCGCACCAGGTAGAACAGAAGCTCGGCCTCTTTGGGGGAAAGGGCCGCCATCTCGCCATCCACCTGCACGGTGCGGGCGGTGAAATCCACGGCCAGGCCCGCGGTACCAAATACCTCATGCGCCTGGGCCTCGGCCCCCTGGGTGCGGGAGAGCACCGCCGCCACCCGCATCATCAGTTCCTTGGGGGAAAAGGGTTTTACCACATAGTCGTCGGCCCCGGTCTCAAAGCCGTGGATGCGGTCGTATTCCTCCCCCCGGGCCGAGAGCATGATCACCGGTACCCGGCTGGCCTTGCGTATCTCCCGCACGGCGGAAAACCCGTCCAGTTCCGGCATCATCACATCCATCAGCACAATATCAAAGGGGCCGCTTTTGCACATCTCCACGGCCTGCATGCCATTTTCCGCCTCGGCCACGTCATAGCCCTCAAACGCGGCATATTTTTTCACCATCTCCCGAATCCGCACCTCGTCGTCTGCCACCAGCACACGCACCATGCCCTACACCTCCTGTACAAAAACGGGGCCGTGCCGGCGGTGTTGCCCGGCGCACGGGGGCCCTTTGCCGCTGCCGTTCCCCCCGCCCACTTGCCAAACGGCAAGCCGGGGCAGGCAGCCCTTTGGCTTTATTGTACCACAGTACACCCCCTATGTGAGGAATATTTGAAGGCGGGCTGAAAAGGCCGTGTTCCGGCAAAAAACAAACCTCTGCCAGGATGACGGCGAATGACGCTGTAAGGTGTGGATAAAAGTAAAACCACCGCCAGGGGCCTTTTGCAGGCCTGCTTGGCGGTGGTTTTACTTTGGGAAGGAATACCCCCGTTTACGCCGGGGCTGCCGGGCTGGCAGCGGGCGGCGCTGTGCTGGCAGGGGGCTGAGACGCGGCGGCAGCGGCGGCTGCATCTGCGGCAGCCTGTGCTGCTGCTGCGTCTGCGGCGGCCTTGGCCGCCGCGGCTTCGGCTTCGGCGCGGGCCTTGTCGCGCCCGGCTTGGTCCATCATTTGCAGGCTGGGCACCTGCGCGGCAGACAGTAGGCCGATATAAGTTTTCCCGGTTTGTAATTCCATCTCCTGGCCGTCCTCGCCAAACAGGCGCAAGGCTTCGCCCGGGGCGCCTTTTTTCCAGCGGATGGGGTACACCGCCCCCCCGGCAAACAGGCTGCCCGTGCCGCCGCTCAAATCATATTCCAGGGTGATGCCGTCATCCTTTACACCCAGAGTACAGTACAGCAGCAATACATTCTGGAACTGGTAGGGCGTGCCGTTTTCATCGGTATGGGGGGCCCCAAAGGCCGTTTTGGTGTAGCTGTTTTGCGCGGCGTCGTAGTGGAAGGAAACCATATTGGCCGCGTTGTAGCTGAAGGAGATATCCAGCGCCGCGCTACCCTGCGGGGCGGGCTGCCCGGAAAACCGGAACAGGGTGTTCACCGTACCCGTTGGGCTAAGGCCCACCGCCGCGGCCCCTGCGGCCACCAGG
>CAYYLW010000018.1:0-25231 GCA_964472465.1 uncultured Oscillospiraceae bacterium
CGGCAGGCCATGCGGGCCGCAATGGCAATGGCGTTGCCCCAGTCATAGGTGGGGGTGTTGCAGGCGCCCATGCCGGTCAGGTCGCAAATCATGGAACTGGTCTCGAACAGGGCCTGGAATTTACCATGGTCTGAGTAAGCCTCGCCCACATAGGCGGTCAAGAACTCATCGCGCCCCATAATGGTGTCGCACACCGATGGCACATAGTGGTTCCACACGCCGCCGCCCAGGAAGCTAATATTGGCAGAGCAGTTTTCGTTCTTTGCCAAAATGCCTTCCACATGGCGCCGCAGCTTGTATTCTGAATGGATGGCTTTGGGAAGGTTCATCTCCCCTTTAAAACGTAGCCTATCGGGAATTTCCTTGTAAATGTCCTCTGAGCTTTTCATCTTTAGGGCCGCCAGCAGGCTGGCCTTGATGCTGGGCTCAGAATTTGGGATGTAGGGATGGACAAATTGTTTATCGCTCATGTTCAGTTTCCCTCCATTTCTTAAATGATTGCGTAAGACGCCAGGCTGGTGTAAAGAACCATCACCTCCCACTGATTCTCCCCATCGTCATTATTCACCAATTATTGTCAACAACGACAGATGTCTTTGTAGCAAAAGTCTAGCAAACTCCACGAATGGACAGTCAAGCCCCTCTGGGAAAATATTTATTTCTGCCGTGGGTGGCTGCCCAGTTGCCAATTGAATCGGGCCTTGCCGGCGGGGAGAAAACTCTACCCCATAGGAGAGTTTTCTCCCTTGTTTGTGTTGCGGGGAAAAGCGGGGAAGAAAAACAGTTGTTTCGCGTCATGCTGTAAAAATATTGGCTGTGGCATGGGGGAACTTACTTTGTGCTGCGCAGAATGGTCCATCCTGTAAAATTTTGTAGAATTAAACGAAACCAAGGCTTCCTATTTATCACCCTTGGCATAGAGCACAAGAATACCCGGGCCAACTTGTATGTGGTGCACAAAAGAAAGCCCCTTCCAGTTCCGAAACCGGCCTGGAAAAGGCTGTTTAGAAGGGCATCCCATAGGGGATAGAAGACAAAGCGGGGATACCGCAATTATATTCGCTTGGTTAGGCACTTCGCTTTACCGAAAAACAGATTCTTGTGACGTATTCTTCGGGCTGGGCACACTGGGTAAATTCTACCAGATACATCTCGGTGGGGTTTCCCACTATCTCATACCCATTTTCTTCAATCCACTTAATCAGTGTTACATACTCAGGCAAAAATTCGCCATAAAAGCCCACATGCACCAAACTGGCCATCAGCCCGCCGCCAAAGGTTTTTACGTCTGGGTCGTTTGCATTTGCCGCGGTGATGGGCTGCAAAATTTCCAAGTCGCCGTCTTCAAAAAAGAACTGGTGGGTGTAGTGCTCATGAAAAACACCAATCAAGGGGCCGCAAGCGGTATAGCCCTTTTCGTCCATCAAACGGTATATTTCCGCAAAACGGTCCCAAAACACCTCCTGCACGTAAATGCGGCTACGGTGGCGCGTAAAAAGGCAAAGGCACTCCTCTATAGGCTCTACCGTAATCAGCGGTTCTGCCGTTTGCTGGGGGGTATGGGCAGAAAAAGCCCCGTCTGGAATGGCCCGCATGGCGGTGAGGATCATTTTTTGGCTATACTCGGCCAGTTGCAATTTTTTTTGCAGATGGGCAATCTCTTCCCGTATGGCCATAATCCTTTTATTGTAGTTTTCCGTGATGGAACCAATGGAGCGCGACTGCATGATAAACTGAATTTCTTCCAAAGAAAAGCCGCGCAAACGCATTTCTCGTATGGCCAGGGCCTTGAGTATCTGATCTTCCGAATAATATCGATAGTTCGTATTATTATCTCGCTCTGTAGGGGTGAGAATCCCCTTTTTATCATAGTAACGAAGTGTTTTTACACTGAGGCTGCTGATATCCGCCAGTTCACCAATATTGTATTTTGTTTTACCCCTCTGCATAGATTCACCCCAAAATTCACAAACTGTTGGTTTGATTGCGACAGACGTTGCAACGCACAGAAACATGAGATGAGGAATAATATACAACGATAATCAGTAAAAAATAACGCACTTCCTACCGTAAACAGTATAGTCTTGTTTTGGAGCATAGTCAAGAAAAGACGTGTCGGTGGTTTGCCGTCAAATGAATAGTTATACATCTATAATCAAGACAAAAAACTCTGCCAGACCGCGTCGGTTATTTCGAATAATCGGTATTACCATGGGGTATACTTGCTGTGGAATAAAAATAATAACGCATATACGTATAAGTGTAAATGTGATAGAATCTTGCCTGGGAGGGCATGAAGGGCGGTGTAAGATACTGGATAAATATTCGTATTCTCCTTTTACCAAAACCAGGTTGACCCTCCTTTGCAGGACTGTGATAAGGTAAAACTACAGCATTAGCACTTTCACTATAAATAATGAAAGGAGTTGTTATATTTTGGGGCGTTTGGACAATAAGGTGGCTATGATTTCCGGCGGGGCATTGGGTATAGGGGGGGCGGATAGCCTTTTGTTTGCAAAGGAAGGCGCCAAGGTTGCCATTGCCGATATCAGCGCCGAAGCAGGCGAAGCTTTGGTAGAGGAAATTAAGGCGGAGGGCGGCGAAGCATTTTTTGTGCGCTTGGATGTCTCCAGCGAGAAGGACTGGGAAGCGGGCATCCGCCAGGTACTGGAGAAATATGGCAAGCTGAACATTCTGGTGAATAATGCAGGTGTTTCCCTGGGGAAAAACATTGAAGAGACCAGCTTGGAGGAATGGAATTGGCTGATGGGCATCAACGCCACGGGTGTCTTTTTGGGCACCAAGCATGCCATTGCCGCTATGAAAGGGAATGGGGAGAACTGCTCCATCATCAACCGTTCCTCTATTGATGGGCAAATTGCCGAGGCGGGCTTGTTCGCCTACTGCGCGTCCAAGGGGGCGGTCACCATCCTCACCAAATCTGCGGCCCTGGCCTGTGGGGAGAAACACTATAAAATCCGGGTCAATTCTGTGCACCCGGGGTATGTACACACGGCGCTAACAGAAAAAGAGGCCGCCGATGCAGGCATGACCCCCAGCGAGTATTTTGCCAAGGTGGGGGCGCAGCATCCCATTGGCTATATAGGCCAGCCCATGGATATTGCCTACGCCGACCTCTATCTTGCGTCGGATGAATCTCTGTTCGTCACAGGTTCGGAATTAACCATAGACGGTGGCTGGACAGCCCAATAAGCTCGCCGCCACAGAAGGGGGAAATATAACATGCCAAACCTACAAGATAAAATTGCCATCGTCACGGGTGCCGCCATGGGAAACGGGCTGGGTGCCGCCAGGGTACTGGCGCAAAACGGGGCCACCGTGGTATTGCTGGACATCAATGAAAAAGTGAAGGAGGCGGCCGAAAGCTTAAAGGCCGAGGGCCTGAAAGTAGACAGCGTGATGGCCAATGTGTGCGATGGCGCCCGCCTGGCCGAGGTGGCGGCCTCTATTGTACAGCGCTATGGGAAAATTGACATTTTGGTGAACAATGCTGGGGTATGCAATGTGGTGCCCTTCCTGGAAATGGGGGACGATATCCGGGACAGGATGTTTGATATCAATATCAAAGGCGTATGGAATTGCTCCAAAGCCGTGGTGCCCTACATGGTAAAAGCGGGCTATGGCAAAATTGTGAACCTCTCCTCGGTTACAGGCCCCATGGTGGTGGATACCGGCGAGACGGCTTACGCCACAACCAAAGCGGCCATATGGGGCTTCACCAAAGCCCTGGCCACAGAGTTTGCCGCCAATCACATCACGGTGAATGCCATCTGCCCAGGATATATTGATACCCCCATGGCCTGGAGCATCGCCAAAGAAAGCTGCCCAGAGAACCCGCAAAGCGTGATTGACGGCATTGCTTCTGCCGTGCCGATGAAACGCCTGGGAACCATTGAGGAGCTGGGGGATCTAGTCGCGTTCCTCGCCTCGGACGAATCCCGCTACATCACAGGAACGCAGGTTGTGATAGACGGTGGCAGCACCCTGCCCGAAAGTTTCAGCGCCGTGGGCATTTAAAAGCCCACCGCTAAAGTAGCCACGTGTAAAACAAGCCCCCTGTAAATCAGTTGATTTACAGGGGGCTTGTTTATTATAGATGCTCGTTTTTGTAGGCTGTGGGGGTAACGCCGGTAAAGCGCTTGAAAATGGTGGAGAACACAATGGGGGAGGAAAAACCCACGCGCTGGGCAATCTCGTATAGTTTTAGGTTGCTGGTGCGGATGAGCTTTTTGGCTTGCTCCACACGGTAGGTGTTCAAATAGCTGGTCAGGGGCTGGCCCATCTCTTCCGAAAACAGGCGGCTTAGATAGCTGGTGCTTACAAACAAGCGGCTGGCCAGCCATTCCAAGCCTATATCTTCGGCATAGTTTTGCTGAATAAGCAACAACGCCCGCTTGATGATGGTGGTTTTGTCGTGGCTATCCTCCGAGATGCAAAAAGGCTGGATGCGTTCCAGCAAAAACTGTTTAAAAACGGCGGCGGTGGGGGTGAATTCGGGTGGCTGATAGGCGGGCCCATGTTGTTCACATTCTGAAAAGAACTTGAGCAAGCAGTGCTCACAGCATTGCATAAAGGCCTCTTGGGGGATGCAGATGCGCTCTTTTTGTACCTTTTCCACGAAGGAATCGTAGCACAGTTCAATCTGCCCTAGGTTCCGTGAGGAGATGGCCTCCCCTAGCTGGGTTTCCAGCTCTTGCAAACGCGCGCCATATAGTTCTTCTTCCAGCAGATAATCCTCGATGCAGGATACGCCCTCTAGGCCGCCAAAAAACTTCTGCGCCAGCAGTTGGCGCATTTTCAAAAACAGGGCGCGCCCTTCTGCAATGGCCTTGAAGGGCAGGGAATAGATGACGGCAAGATCGATAGAGAGGGTGTTGCGGAAGCTGGAATCAATATGCTGGGTAAGTACTTGTAGTTTTTCCATCAGCAGCGGGGTGGGGGCTTGCCGTTCAAACCACAAAAGGATAAAATACAACCCGTCGCTGGGCTGGGTGCCAAAATAGGTGAAGCCCTCCAGCAGTTCGTGCAGCACGCCGTCAATCACTGTGGAGAACTGCACCACATTGTTGTTTGTATAGCGCCGCACCACCTCTGGGTAATGCTGGATATGTAGGGTGAGCACGGCATATCGGTTTTGGCCGTCGGAGATGCCCAGCAAATCCCGCAGGTAGTTGTCTATGCCCACCAGGGGTACCTCGTTGTCCCGCAGCCAATAGGCCAAGATGTGCTGGCCCTCCAGCATCCGTTTGCGCTGGGCTTCCACCTCTAGCTTGCGGTAGTACTGCCGCTGTTTTTCCTCCTCAGAGGCGGCTTCCCGCATGCGCTCCACCAGGCCCAAAATGTTCTTTGCGCTGATATCGCTTTTCAGTACATGGTCAAAGCATCCATATTGGATGGCTTTCTTGGCATATTCAAATTCATCATGGCAGGTCAACAGGGTGGCAACACAGTCATACTGTTGCTCGTGTATCCATTCCAGCACTTCCAAACCGTTCATCACGGGCATGGTGATATCTAGCAGCAGCAAATCCACATGCATACGCTGCATGATTTCTATGGCCTCTTTGCCGTTTTCAGCCTCTAAGAATTCGTAGCCCTCTTCCTCCCAATGCACCAGCCGGCCCAGATATTCACGGGCGGGCAGTTCGTCATCCACCAATAGCAGCCTCATCCCAGGGTCTCCTCCCCACTGGCGGCAATTTTGGGAAACACCGCGGTGATACGTGTGTAGCAGCCAGCCACACTCTGCACTTCCAGGTCATATTCTGGGCCAAACACCGCCCGCAGGCGCTGGCGCACGTTCGAGATGCCAATTCCCATAAACAGTTTTTGGTCTCCTTCTATCCGGCGCTTCACCAAGGCGGCCATCTGCTCTTCATCCATGCCGTCGCCGTTGTCTTCAATGGTTACCCGCATGTTTTCCGCTTGGCACTGCACCCGTACAGTGATGAGCTTTTCGCCTGGCTTGCCGCTATGGAAGGCGTGCAAATAGCAGTTTTCCACGGCGGGCTGGATGAGAAAACGCAGGCACTGGTACATAAGGCATTCTTCGTCAATGTCATAGTCAATTTCAATGCTGTCTCCGTAGCGCACCCGCATAATCTGCACATAGTGTTCTAGCTGTTCCAGCTCCACAGAAAAGGGAATCAAATCGTCGGTACATTTGATGGAAAAGCGCAGAAGCGCCACCAGGCTTTCCAGGGAGTGGGATACCTCCGTTGCCCCCAGTAAATCGGCCCGCCAGCGCACGGCGTTGAGGGTGTTATACAGAAAGTGGGGGTTCACCTTAGATTGCAGCACTTCATAGGCTAGGCGTGATTTATCCCGCTCCGCCTCGCGGCTTTCCTCAATCAGGTTGTTGATGGTGTCCATCAGGCTGTTGAAAGAATCGCTCAATAGGCCCATTTCTCCGTCCAGCGGGGCACAGCGTACCGTCAAATCTTTCTGTTGGCCCTTGGACATAGCCTCGCGCAGGGTGTGAATGGGGCGGGAGAGGCGGCGGGCTGCCACGAACACCAGCAGGGTGGAAATGGCCACCGAGAATAGGGCCACCAGCACCACCCATAGGTAAAGAACGCCATTCTTTTGTAGCGTTGCCTGCCGGTTTGTGAGATAGAGGAAGGTGAACCCGCTTTTGGGGGCCAGGTGGCTTTGGCTATAATAGCCGCTGAACTCTTGGTTTGGGGCTACCTCTGCCAGTAACCCCAGGCCTTCTTCCAATGCGGAGTTACTGCTGTATACAAGGCGGCGCTGGTCGTCCAGCACCAAAAGCGCATCTCCGGGGGCGGCCACCAAGGCGGCCCAATCCTGTGAGAAATTGGAAAGGCTAACATCCAGCCGGATGGCCCCAATTGGCTGGCCGCTGCCCATGTTCCGCAGGCTTTGCGCAAAGGAGAGGGTAAGCCCCCCACCCCGGTACAAACTGTTGGGGTTTTCGGTTATCACCACGGGGTCGTTTGCAGCCAGGGCGGTTTGATACCAAGCGCTTTCCTGCTGGTTTTGCCAGGCGGGGTTATTAAAATTTTGCATGGTGGCGGGGTACACATGTTTGGAGTAAATGCTATCTGCCACCTGTGAAACAAGTGTAATAGAAGTGATGTTGGGCTGATAAAACATGATGCTGGTGTATAGTAGGGCAGAGACGGTATCCTCATCTTGGAATTTTTGCATGGTTTGCTCTGGCCCGTACTGGGTGGTGATAATCTCATACAACTTTTGCTCAGTATAGGGTTTTTGCAGTAGCTTGATGGTGGTGGTATACTGCTCGTCCAGCATACTGCCCGCGGTTTGCAGCAGATATTCCTGGCTGCGGCTCAGTCTGTCTGCCTCAGACTTGGATATCCAAAACAAAAGCACGGCTAGCGCCAACAGGATAACAGGCAAAACAAGGCACAGTTGCACCAGAATAAACTTGCTTTCTGTGCTATAAAAGCGTTTTTGCTTTTGCATGTGGTGCCCACCCCCTTTGCCAGCCTAGTTTTCATTGTACCGTAGCAGGAAGGGCAGTTCAATAGGGCATGGGCCAGAATATTTCGTCAATGCGAGAAAAAGCGCGCAGATAAGCGCATACTTCTGGTTCGCTGGGATTGAGAGCGGTGTGGTAGGCGTTGATGGCCTGTAGCTTTACGCCATGGGCCCCGGCCATCTCCGGTGGTACCGGCAGGCTGATGCGCTTGTCCCAGCGCAGGGGGCAATCCTCTTCCAGGTGGGGGGGCATTTCAAAAGCTTGGTCATAGCGTGCGGGAGTAGGCCAGGCCTCATCCCCGGCGGGGGAGTGCACCAGCGATTCCCACAGCAGGGGGCGCAAATTCTGCGTAAGCAGTGCCTGGCACACCAAGCGGGATAGACCCACATGGTCGCCGTGGCGGTCATAGCGGGATGAGGTGATCACCAGTTGAGGGGCGCATTCGCGCAGCAGGGCCTGTAGGTCATCCAAGAAGTCACGGCGGCAGAACTGGGCGGGCCGCCCCAGCCGTTGGCTGTGATAGTCCTCCTTCACGCCGGGTATGCCGTAACTGCCGCCGCCGTGGGCCGCGGGGAAAACCCGGTCGGGGTTCGTTTCTTCTGCCAGGCGGCCCAAAAAGCTTTCCTCGGGGGCCATGCCTGTGTCGGGGTAACCCAAAAAGAACACCCGGTTTTGGGCCAGCCCCAGCAGCCCTAAGGCCTCCAGGCTTTCGGCCAGGCGGCGGCGCCCTTTTTCTTGGTTGGGGCACAGGTAGTCTCCATTGGTGGCCAGGGCTACAAAAATCTCCCGTTGTTCTGTCACACACCGCCGGATAAGCCCAGCCGTCATCAATACCTCATCGTCCGGGTGGGGGCAAAGCACCAAAATACGCGGTGGAAGCATGGCTATCCCTCCTGTTCTTCTAAGAACTGCAAGAAGGCCGCGCAACTGCCGCCCCTGGCCAGTACGCCATCGGGCAGGCGGATATCCAGGTCGGACACACTGAAAAAGTCTCCGCCCCTGGTTTTGGCTGTCAGCATTTGGGCGTCGCTACCCCAGATGCCGGGGGCCATCTCGCCAAATTCATCCCCCCAAAAGCAGCAGTCTTCGGCGCTTATACCCAGGGGTGTAAGGAAATCCATAAAGCGGTCTACGTTGTCGCTTTTGGTGGTGAAGCCCAGCTCCAAATATTTGGCGTCGGTGGTGGCTTTCAGCATCAGGCCCGCTTCGGCGCCGCGCTGCTGCGCCAGGGCCATCAGCCCGGCCAGTCCCCCCGCCAGGCCATGCTTTTGGGCCAAGATGGCCTCCGCGCGCTGAATTTCCCCCTCCTGCAAAAACAAGGAGTCCTCCCTTGGGTAGGAGACCATCAAGTCAATTTTGCAGTAGCCAGGGCGGCTAAAGCAAACGTCGGTGGCAAGGCCATACTGTCCCAGTAATTCCCGGTGCAAAGCATAGGCCACGTCATGTAGCCCCAAAAGCTGGTGCATAGCGGGGCTGTTGTCGTGCAGGGTAAAAAGTGTGCCGCTTTCCCCATAGGCATAGTCATAGTTGCCGCGGGCCAGCCCCAGGCAAAGCCGCCGCAAAGCGGCAGGGGGTAGCAGGCTTTCCAGCTTACCACCGCAGATATTCTCGTAGGTGGTGCCGCTGATGATGATAAGCCAGACGCCTTTTTCCAGCAGGGGCCGCATTTTGGCAAGCACCAAGGCAGGGTCGGCCCGGCGGGAGCTTACGGCGGTTCCGTCCCAATCAAAAAAAATGGCTTTATACGGTTTCATCGGCCTTGTCCTCTCTTTGTAGCGTGGCCACCGGGCTGGCGGCGCTCAGGCAAAAATCCTGTTCATCCAGGCGCAGCGGCAAGGGGCCTTCACCCTCTTCCAGTATTACTTGAAGCCGGGTGTGGGTGAATTGGAAGGCCAAACGGGCGCCTTTGTAGCGAAGGCGGAAACGCAGGGTTTGCCAGCGGGGGGGCAGGTGGGGCTGGGCACACAGGCGGTCTGCCAGTACCGAAACACCCCCAAAGCCAAACACCGCCGTTTGCCAGGTGCCCCCAAAATTGGCAAAGTGTAGGCCACTTATGGTGTTAAGCTGTAAGTTTTGTATGTCCAGTGTGGCGGTTTTTTGGAAAAAGCTTTCGGCGGTATCCATCCGTCCAAGCCTGGCGGCCATCAAGGCAAACATACTATAGGAGAGAGAGGAATCAAAGGCGGTGCGGGGCAGGTAATAGTCGTAGGCGGTTTCCACCTCTTCCTTCGAAAAATACCACGGCAGGTTTTTCATGGCGTGCAGTACATCGGCTTGTTTGGACACCTGGTAAAAGGGCAATGCCTCGTAGGGGATGGTGGTGTCAATAATCCGCTTGCTGCCGGGTTTGGCACGTTGCATATCCAGCGGCTTGCGCCGCAGGTAGCTGTCGTCTTCCAGCCAAAGGTTTTGTCTTTCGTCGCGTGGCAACACCAAATTCTCGCAAATTTCCTGCCAGTGGGCTTTTTCTGCTTTACTGCAACCGGTACGGGTTTGCGTCTCCTGGCTTTTTTCGCCCAAATCGGCCAGCAATTTTAGGCAGATGCGCATGTTTTCCCTGGCCATTAGGTTTGTGTACAAATTGTTGTTTACCAGTACGTCGTATTCGTTGGGCCCGCGCACCGCAATAATTTCATACTGCCCGTTTTCCAGCTGCGTAACGCGGCTGGCCCAAAAACGGGAGGTCTCTATCAGAATTTCCAGCCCCTCCTGCACCATAAACGCCTCGTCTCCGGTGCAGTGCCAGTATTCCATAATGGCATAGGCGATATCGGCCACCACATGCACCGAGTAGTAGGCCCCCACACCGGGCGGGGTTTGTTCTTCGCCAAGGGGGTTCACCTGCCAGCCGTACATAGCCCCTTCAAACCAGTTGCTTTTTGCATGCTCGCGCGCCTTTGGTAATGTGTGGTAGCGGTAACGCAGTAGCTGGCGGGCGGCGGCTGGCCGGGTGAGGGTGAAAAAGGGAAGCATAAAAATCTCGGTGTCCCAAAAAATGCTGCCCTCATACATCTCCCCGGTAAGCCCGCGTGCCCCAATGCTGGTGTACTCGGTGTGCTCGGGGCAAGAGGCCATCAACTGGTAAAGATTATAGCGCAAGGTAAGCTGGTCTTCCTCGTTACCCTCCAGTTCAACATCGGCCATTTCCCAGCGCTTTGCCATGGCTTTTTGGTGGGCAGCCAGCCCTTCGGCAAAGCTGGGTAGCGCCTCCATACGCGTGGCCAGCGCCGTTTCCACATCCATGCCGTCCTCTGGGCTTAGGGCGAAGGCCAGCATTTTTTCTATTTCGGCTGTCTGCCCTTTTGCCAGGGCAAAGCGGAAACACAGCCCCTGCTGCATCGCTTGCCCCTCGTCCAGGCCACAGTGTACTTTTTGCCCAAAGGCCAGGCGGATGGTGTCCGGCTCCTGTATTTCAATCAGCGCCCCGGCGGGGTCTTGATGCAGCACTTCAAACTGTTTGCGCCCCGGCTGCACAGGCCAGGGCTCGCTGCTCACCAGGTTTAGGTTGGTTACATCGGTGCGGATGCCAAGGCAGGCTTCTATCTGTATGTCCTCTTGCAAGGCGGTTAGGCGCAGCCGCTGGCCAGCAGTATAGATGTTTGCGTAGCTTAAAAAACGGAAGAATTCCAAGCGTAGCAGGGGCTGGCCGTTTTTTACATACATATACTGGCGGTGCAGGCTTCCCTCGTGCAGGTCCAGCCGGGTTTCCAGTTCCTGGAGGTTCTCCTCTTCAAAGGCCAACTCTTCGCCGTTTACACGGATGTGTACCCAAAAGAAATTGGCCAGGTTCACCAGTTCCCGCCCGGTTCCCGCCCAAGGGGTATAGTCGGCCCGGCCCAGCACCCGGGCCATATAAATGCCCCCCAGGCCCGCAATGCCCTCTTGCATTTCTTCAAAAAAACCCCGGCAACCCACCAGCCCGTTGCCCAGTGTGTTTACCGGGGCGTTGTGTAATAGTGTCTCTTTTTTGTATCCTTTAGAAACAAGCGTCCAACTATCCATTTGTTTCCTCCCTGTTTGTTTATCTTGTGGTGGCAATACTGAATGAAAGATATATTCCGTATTCTTATATGGTATAAGAAGAGCTGTGGGGATGTAAATTCACAAAACCTGTGAAAGGTTAATGGTTTTTTACCTGTTGGCCAGCACAAATAGGCAAGAAAGGTGAAGAAAAGCAAAAATGAATAAATTGTGTACATGGCCGTGACCCCCTATAATTAAGCGTAGAAAAGCAAATGGATGCGCCGTCAGACATAGGCCGCCCATTTGTACAGAAGACAGCATACTGAAAGGGGATACACATGAAAAAGCAGTTTCTCAGCATGGCTACCGCACTCACACTCGTAACCGCACTCCTGGCTGGTTGTGCGTCGGGTGGCAGTTCTTCCGCCGCACCGGCGGCCAGTTCCTCCGCCGCACCCGCCGCCAGCTCTTCCGCCGCACCCGCCGCCACGGGGGATGGAACCGTTATCACCTTTGGCTACTGGGGAGACAGTGGCGAGACCGAAGCTTATGAAAAAGCCCTGGAGGGCGTAGAAGAAGCCGTTCCCGGTGTAAAAGTGGAATTGCAGCACTACCCCAGCACGGCCGATTTCTGGAGCAGCCTGCCGGGCCAAATTGCCGCCGGTACCGCCCCTGACATCATTGCCCCCACCAATGAAGGGCATCTCAGCTTCATCACCGAAGGGCTGTTCCTGCCGCTGGATGAATACGGTCTGGACACAACGGGTATTGCGCAGAATGCACTGGACGCCTGGAGCTATGAAGGCAAACAGTATGGTATTCCCGTAAGCGCGGCCCCTGGCCTGTTCGTGGTGAACAAGGATTTGTGGGATGCCGCTGGCCTGGGCGAATACCCCAAAACCTGGGAAGAAGTACGCACTGCTGCCGAAGCGCTAACTACCGATGACGTGACCGGCCTGTGCATCGACTTTTCGCAGGGCTACCACCCCACCCAGTACATGAAATCCTTTGGCGGTGGCTGGAACAACGGCACCACCATCAACAGTGCCGAGAATGTGAAGGCTTTGGATTTCATCTTTAACATGTACAAAGACGGCTTGGCTGTGAACCCGAAAGACATTGGTTTCGCTTGGGACGGCGAGGTGTTTGCCGCTGGCAAATGCGCCATGACCACTGCGGGCACCTGGTATATCGGCATGATGAAAGACGCCGCGCCCGACACGAACTACGATATCATCCCCATGCCTGGCGCAGACGGCAAACAGGGCTGCACCCTGCACTCCATCGCTTTCACAGTGCTGAACAACAGCAAAAACCCTGAATTGGCTGCCCAGGTGGCCAGCTACATGGCCAGAGAAGATGCCCAGAAAGCCACGGCAGAAATTGTGGGCACCATGCCCAGCCGTACCGCTTTGCAAGACTGGTACTTCCAGCAAAACGAGAAAATGGCAGGCGCGAAAGACTCTCTCGCTTGGGCTACCAGCTTTGGTTACCCCGTGAACGCAACCGAATTCCAAAGCGACCTTGTGGCCGCGTTTGACGAAGTGCAATACGCCGGAGGCACCCAAACCTCCCAGGAGATTTTAGACGTTTTGGCGGAAAAATACGCTTCCTAAAGGAACCCGGAAAGAACGAAATCAGAAAATCTAGTGTGCGGCTGCCGGGTACACCCCGGCAGCCGCAACACAAATTGTTTCCCTTTTTCGTAAAAAGCGGAGGTGCCCCATGAGAGACCCCAGCTCCCCAACCCGGCCGAAAAAACGCCTAAACACCAGTAGGGAATCCACGGTGGCCGCCCTTGTGTTTTTGGCCCCGGCCGTGGTGATGCTATCCATTTGGTTTGTGTACCCACTGGTGCAAAGCTTTCTCATCAGTTTTCAAGACTATAACTATATGTTTCAAGACCGTGCTTTTTGGGTGGGGTTTGGCAACTATATCGCCATTTTTAAAGACCCCGCATTTTGGCGGGCGCTTACCCATTCCCTGGTGTTTGTATTGGTGGCAGTGCCGGTGCAAACCGCGCTTTCGCTGCTTTTGGCGGTGCTTGTCAATTCAAAACTGCGGGGGCGTGGTTTTTTCCGCACAGCCTACTATACCCCATATGTGCTTTCGGCTGTGGCGGTGGCCACGGTGTTTACCTACTTTTTTGTAAAAGACGCCGTACTGGCCAAATTTTTTAGTTATTTTGGCCTGCCCAACGTTACCTGGTTTGCAAATGTAAAGCTGGCCTTGCCGTTTATTGGCATCATGTATGTATGGCAGATGGTTGGTTTTTATATGATATATTACCTCTCCGGCCTACAAACCATTCCCAACACCATCTATGAGGCAGCCCAGATTGACGGCGCCAATAAGGTGCAAACGTTTTTTAAGGTTACGGTGCCCAACCTAAAGCCCACCACGTTTTTGGTGTTAACCTATGGCACCATCCAGGCCTTCCAGTTGTATGACCAAATTGCCATTGTTACCGCTACCAGTGGGGGCCTGGGCTCCCCGGCAGGGGCCACCAGTACCCTGCTTACCTATTTTTACATCTACAGCTTCCAGCGGTATAAAATGGGCTATGGCAGTGCGGTTGCCGTCATCCTGTTCTTTATCATTTTGGTGTTCTCTATCGTGCAGCGCAAGCTCACCCGGCTGGAGGATTGAGACAATGAGTAAACTGAAAAAAATCTCTCTCTACACGCTGATGGTGGCATTGCTGCTTGTGTTTCTCACCCCGCTTTTTTATGCCATTGTCACCTCGCTGGTGCCCTTCTCTTACGTAAATAAAATTCCGCCGCTAAGTGTTATTTCGTTCGATAACTACCTAACCTTATTTCAAAAATACCCGCTGCTAGATTGGTATAAAAATACCATTATGGTTACGGTGTTTACCCTGGCGGGGGTTATTGTTACCAGTTTGATGGCGGGCTATGCACTGGCAAAGCTGCGTTTTCGCGGGCGAAAAATACTGTTCAACGGTATCCTAGCCACTTTGATGATTCCCTTCCAGCTTTTGCTTACCCCGCTGTATATTATGGTGGCGGGCCTGGGCTGGCACAACGACATCAAGGGCCTGGTGATTCCCTTTATGGTGAGCAGTCTTTCCGTTTTCATGGCCCGTCAGTTCTACTTAAGCTTCCCAGATGAACTGGTAGAGGCTGCGCGGGTGGATGGACTGGGGTACATACGCTCCTATTTCAAGGTGGTTTTGCCACTTTCGGGGCCTTTGGCCGCCACTTTGGCTATCCTAAATTTTACCAGTTGCTGGAATGCCTACCTGGTACCGGCCACCTTCATGGCCAAAACCGACAAATTTACCTTGGCTGTGGGCCTTAGCACCATCAAAGCCGCCAACTTCACCCGCCCCAACGAGACCATGGCCGGGGTGATATTACTGAGCTTGCCGGTGCTGGTCATTTTCTTTTTCCTGCAAAAGTGGTTTATTCAAGGCATTGCCTCCTCGGGCATTAAAGAATAGTGTCCGCTTTCTCCTGATCTTGTTTTTATAATACCCGGTACAGCAAAGTGATTTTGCTGTACTGGGTATTTTTTAGAAGAGCCGTTTTTGTTTAGCACTTTATCCCAAGCAAGAATATCTCGCGCATACACCTAGCCAGCCCAGTTACCACGCCTATGCCCACCACGATGAGGTGGATAATACAAAAGATATAGCTATTTATGCAAATGGGCAGTGTGGGCTATGGTTGGCCAAAGTATGATAAAAAGTGGGTGTGTATAGCTGTCATGGCGATGAAAAGTAACCCGCCAGCAAGAGCCTCTAAAGGAGGCGTGAAATCGCAGCAATTGGATTTCCATGTAAAGCTTTCTGCATACGTATTGACATGAATTTATGTCATATGTATAATAACTCTGATATATAGACCGGTAAATTTTGTGCAATGCAACCAATATTTTATGACACTGTTCCACATATCGTTCTTTTGCGGCGCTTTGAGGGGAGCGGTTACCAGGTTGTATAAAAACTGTGGGGAGGTACAGAGATGAAAAGCATCAAGACAAAAATGATTTTGATTGTAAGCTTGCTGATGGCGATTTCCTTGAGCATCGTGGGGGGAACCGTATCTTACCTCATGTATACCAGTGCCATCGACAGCCTAGAAAAAACCATGACGACCACCGCCGATGTTTCGGCTACCCTGGTGGCCGAATACCTGGAAACTTTCCGGGCGGTGGCGAATGAAACGGGTATTGTCTCCCGGTTATCGAACCCGGAAACATCGGTAGAGGACAAGAAGGCCATTATTGATAATAAGGTGGAGCAGTACAGCTTTTTGGCCGGAAACATTGCCGATACGAAAGGCAAGGGGATGTTGGTGGAGGTAGATATCTCGGACCGGGATTATTTCCAGCAAGCCCTCAGCGGTATTACCACCATCTCCAACGTAACCCTTAGCCGTACCTTAAACCAGTACACCATCATAGTAGCCGCCCCCTTGTGGGAGGGTGGCGTATACAACTCCAAGGTAGTGGGTGTTGTGTATTTCCAAATCGACGCCAAGGCATTATCAGATATTACAAATGAGATACAGGTGGGCAACACGGGCGGCGCCTATATGCTGGACGCCGAAAACTACACCATTGCCCACAAGGATTACTCTTTGGTGGAAAACCGGGATAACACTGCCCAGGCCTTGCAAGGCAACCCCGAACTAGAGAATTTGGCGGGCTATGAAGCCAAGATGGTGCAGGGGGAATCAGGTTTTGGCATTTACACTTACGGCGGTGTGCAAAAACTGATTGCCTATGCGCCCGTTCCCACCGAGCAAGGCTGGTCCATTGCTGTGAACGCTGAACTCAACGAGTTCATCAAAAGCGCCATCACGGCCATTACCATCACCATCATTTTGGTATTGGTGGCCATTCTCATTGGTATTATTGCCAGCATTCTGCTGGCCCGCTCCATCACAGGCCCCATCATTCAGGTGGAACAGGCTGCCAAACAGATGGCCCAGGGGAATTTTGATGTTAGCGTTGACTACCACTCCAAAGACGAGATAGGCTCATTGGTGGCCAGCATAACCGATATGCAGGAATCCACAAAGACAGTAATTGCGGATACCACCCGGGGGCTGAACAGCATTGCAGAAGGCAATTTCAACATACGGCCCAATGCAGAGTACAGGGGTATTTTTGAACAGATACGCGATTCGATGTTCAAAATTATAACGGATTTAAGCGAGACCATGCTACAAATTCGCATGGCGTCGGACCAAGTTTCTGCCGGGTCTGAGCAAGTTTCCAGCGGCGCGCAGAATCTGGCGCAGGGCGCTACCGAACAGGCCAGTGTGATGCAGGAACTCTCTGCTTCCATGAATGAGATTTCCGACCAGGTGAAAACCAATGCGGACGATGCGTCCCATGCCAACCAACTGGCCGGGGTGGTAAAAGACAATATTACCACCAGCAACCAGCAGATGGCTCAGATGATGGAAGCTATGAATGAAATCAGCGGTTCTTCCCGCCAGATTGGGATGATCATCAAGACCATTGAAGACATCGCCTTCCAAACCAATATCCTGGCCTTGAACGCCGCGGTGGAGGCCGCCCGCGCCGGGGCCGCCGGAAAAGGATTTGCCGTGGTGGCCGATGAGGTGCGCAGCCTAGCTTCCAAGAGCAGCGAGGCGGCTAAGCAGACCAACGCGCTGATTGAAAACTCCATCGTCTCTGTGAAAAATGGGGTGAATATTGCGGAATCCACCGCCAGTTCTTTGGCCACTGTGGTGGAGGGCGCCGAGGAAATCACCAGTATTATTGCAAGAATCTCCGATGTGGCAAACGAACAAGCCAATTCCATCATACAAATCAACACCGGGATGGAGCAAATTTCCAGTGTGGTGCAGGCAAACTCCGCCACCAGCGAAGAGAGCGCCGCCACCAGCGAAGAACTGAGCGGCCAAGCGCTGAGCATGCGCTCTCAGGTGGCAAAATTCCAGCTTTTTGAAATGCAATCGCGGGAACTTCCCCCGCACTAGTTTTATCTGTTTGGCCCCGCAGGCCCACCGCCCTATGAGGTGGGCCTGCGGGGCAGTATAGAGTATACGGCAACCTAGCCCTTTTGGCCAGAAAAGCCCAGCAAGCCTTACTGGCAGTTTGCAGCAACTTGCACCGGCAAGATGGCCCACATGTAAACAGAAGGTGAGTGTGTATCCATGAAAAAAGCCATTTCCTTCCTTTTGTCTGCCGCCCTCATGCTGGGGGCCTGCGCCTGCACGGCACAGGGAACAGCGCAACAGGCGGAGGTGACCGATTACACCAGGGAAGCTTCCTGGATGCAGGTGCCAGCCGGCATTAAACCCGTGGATTGCTTTTTTATTTACCCCACCGTAACGCTGGCACCGGTGGACGGTAAACAGAATATCCCCATTGAAAATGAGGAACACAGGGAAAAGGCAAGATATTGCGCCGTTGCCCAGGCAAGTGTTTTTGAGGAGTCCTGCAATGTCTATGTGCCATTCTACAGGCAAATGAATATGGAGACATACCGGCTGGAGGACAAAACTGAATTGGGAGCGGCGGCCGCGGTGGCCTATGCGGACATCAAAACGGCGTTCGATTATTTCATCAACAACCTAAACGATGGCCGTCCCTTTATCATAGCCGGGCATTCGCAGGGCTCTATCATGACGTCTATGCTGCTGGCAGATGTGATGAAAGAGGAGACCCTCAGAAACAGAATGGTGGCGGCGTACGCCATTGGCTGGCCCATCACGCAGGAATATATGGATCAAAACCCGCATTTGCGGTATGCGGAAAGTGCCGATGATGTGGGCGTAATCATCTCCTTCAACACCACTGCCCCGGTTGCCGTGGTGGATAGCACGATGGCGAATAATCCGCTTTCTGGCGGCATTTGTATCAATCCCATCAGCTGGACCAGGGGGGAGACCACCGCGCCGGCCAGTGAAAACCTGGGCTCTGTCTTTTTTGATGAATACAGCTATGCGCGCATTGAGGAAGAACAATATGCCAACGCCACTGTCGATCAGGAAAAAGGCGTCGTTGTGTGCTCTACAGAAACCCACAACAACGAATACGCCATTTCAGCGCCCCGTTTTCCAGACACTATTTACCACATGACGGAGTATGGCTTTTACTATAAGAACCTACAGAAAAACGTGGCGGATAGAATTGCGCATTACTGGGAACTGAATAGCGAGGAGGCATAAATGAAAAAAGCACTAGCCCTGCTTCTTGTTGTTGTGATGGCCGGTTTTTCGTTTTTGGTGGGCTGCACGGCAACGGCGGGAAACAAAGAGACGGTACAAACAGCCTACGGAACGGTACAGGGCAAAAACGAGGACGGTGTCACCCGGTTTTTAGGGGTTCCGTTTGCAAAACCACCGGTGGGTGAACTTCGCTTCGCCCCACCAAAGCCGCCGGAGAAATGGGAAGGCGTTTTGCCGTGCACTGAATACAAGGATTCTGCCGTGCAGACACAGCAAGCGCATAAGGAAGGCCTGTCCTACGGGGAGGATTGCCTGTACCTCAACATCTGGGCGCCAGATAGAGGCGAAAATTTGCCGGTGTATGTGTTCATTCATGGGGGTGCTTATGTTTCCGGTTCCCCCTCGGATCCGCTTTACAACGGGACTGTGTTTGCCAAGGATGGCATCATTCAAGTGAATATAACTTACCGGATGAATGCGCTGGGTTTCCTCACGTCTCAAGAGTTGCAGGAAACCTATGGAAGTTCTGGAAATATGGGAACGCTTGACCAGATTGCGGCGCTGGAATGGGTGAAAGAGAACATTGCCGCGTTTGGGGGAGACCCAAACAATATCACCATAGGCGGCGAATCCGCCGGCTCATTCAGTGTGTCCAACCTCATACAGAGCCCACTGGCAAAAGGGCTTTTCCAGCGGGCCATTTTGGAAAGTGGGAACCTGCTGGGGCAACCACTCACCATGCCGCTGGCCTCAGGCGATACAGAACAGGCGTATGACCTGAGCCAGCGTTTTATGGAAGAGGTGGGCGCAGAGACGGTGGAGGATTTGCGCAAGATGGACGCGCAGGCCATTGCGGAAGCCAGCCTGTTTTCTATGAATGTAATCGAGCCTTTCCCCTACTGCTTTTGGCCTGTTTTTGACGGCGTGGTGATTCCCGAAGACCCCTACGCCGCCGTGGTAGAGGGCTCTATCAACGATGTGGATATTCTGGCGGGCTTCAACACGGATGAAGGCGAAGGTTTTGTACCGGAAGGAATTAGTGAGGAGCAGTATACCGGCTATGTGCGCAGCATTTTTGGAGATAACGCCGATGCCGTTTTGGAGCGCTTTCCCGTGAACGCAGAATTTACGCCCACGGCCCGTGCCCGTGACATCTTCAAGGTAAGCCTTCGCGTGGGCACAGAAGTGTTCGCAGACGCGCTTTCTTCGCGCGGCAAAAACGTGTATTATTACAATTTTGATTATATACCACAAAGCATGGCGGCAAACGGCCAGGGGGCCATACATGCGCTAGAACTGCCCTTTGTGTTCCTGCAGCCGCCAGAGGACACCGAAGAAACCAGGGCCATGGCCGATGACATCCATACCAGGTGGGCGAATTTCATCAAAAACGGAGACCCCAACCAGGGCCAACCGGTGGAGGTGGAGTGGGCCCAGTATACGCCTGAAAACCAAGAGACCCTGATCCTCAACCAAGATACCCATATGTCCGGCTTGCCAAACATAGAGGATGAAACATTCTTCCGTGAACTGCTGTTTGGAGAGGGTTAACAAGAACCCTGGCTGGCCAATGTGAATGGCGCTGGCACGTAATATAGAGCAATGGGCACAACGGGGAAAACACAGCGTTGGTTTGTGGCGGTGTTTTCCCCGCAGAGAATTGGCCCTAGCAGCCCAAGAGCAGCACAAAGCCCCCCGGTGTAGGCCTGCCTACACCGGGGGGCTGTTTTATGGGTTTGATAGGAACGGTTCTTTTGGTAGGTTATACGGTTTGGCTGCCGCACTCTGGGCAGAAGGCCGTGTCCACCATTTTACGGCACTGGGGGCAAAATTTGTCCCCCTCCGCCGTGGCTGCCGCAGGGGCCGCCATGGGCTTGCCGCAGCCAGGGCAAAACTTGGCGGGCTGGCTTACCACCCGGCCGCATTCGGCACAGGTTTGGCTGGCAGTAGCCGGGGCTGCGGCACCTTGCCCGGCCATGGCGCCTGCCATCTGCTGGGCCATTTGGGCACCCATGGCCACCTGCGCGCCCAGGGTGGCCATGCCCGCGCCACCGCCCGGCTGGTTAAAGCTATCCGCCATAGATACAGCGGCATATTTGCCCACATCGCCCACAAAGGATTGCCCGGCCACCTTTTCGGCCATCTTTTGTACATCCTCGGGGTAGTTGATGCTCAAAATGTTCACATCGGCCACACCCATGCCAAACTCGGAAAGTTCTTGGTCCAGCTCGGTTGTTAGCTGTTTGCTCAGCTTGCGGCTATTGGCTTGCAGGCCAATCAGCGCATTCATGCCAAGGCTCTGCTGACCGTCCAAAATTGCCTCCGCCAGCACCGGGTTCAGCTCTCCCATAATCCGCTCCGAGATATCGTCCAGGCTGTAGCTGCTTTTTACGCCCGCCACCTTGTCTATGAACTTTTGGTAATCCCGGAACTCCACAATCAAGTTGCCGTTCATGCCCACAGGAATGCCCGAAGGTACCTCCGGGGTGGGAATCATGATGCGCTGGCGGGTGCCCCAGGGAAGGGTGAGTTCCTTGGCGTTCACAAAATAGACCTCGGCGCGCATGCCGGTGTCCCCACGCAGGGAGAAAAAGCCTTTCAGTGTGGAAAGAAAGGGGACAATCTCCGATTCGATATCAAAGCTGCCCTGTTTTTCCACCACGCCATCCACGGCGCCGTTCACATAGAAAACAGCCTTTTGCCCAGGGCGAATAATCAGCTTGGAGCCTTTCTTTATCTCCTTGCCGGGCCACTTGTAAAACAATACGTCATCGCGGAACTCTTCCCATTCGATGGTGTCTTTTCCCTGTCCAAACCAAGCCATGTCTGTGCCTCCTATATCTCAATTGTATTGCTGGTAGAATGCGAAAAATCAGCCCTTGCGCCATCCCGTAAGGTGATGGGAGCAAGTGGTGGTTCCTGCCTGCCGGTGGCCACCACACCCGCCTGTGCGGGAACGGGGAGGGGGGCGGCTTCTGCGTCGTCTTGGAAAAAGAGCAAGAAGAAAATAACCACAGCCAGGCCCAGTAGGCAGGCCGCCACAATTTTGGGTATACTATAAGGCCGTTGGCCGCCCACGCGCCCATTTTCCCCGTTGATGGCATACAGATATTCCTTGCCCCCGAACGCGAAAGACGAGGTCCACGCGGGCAAAAGCACATGCTTGTAGCGCACATTGCTGAATTCTGCGTTCAAAGAGAAGACGTTGGCGCTTTCGTAGCCCCGGCTGCGGATGTCCATTTCAGCCAGGCTACGCAGTTCGGCCTCCATTTTTTGCCGGGCGATGGGGAAGCTACCGTCGGCCCCCAGCACATAGCGCTGCGCCTCAAAACCAGAGAGATAGGCCCCGGCATAAGGCAGGGAACCTGAGGAGGTGTTGTAGGGCATTACCTCTTCCAGCACAATCTTTGCTTTTTCGTGCGAAGCGCACACCTGCACATCGTCAAAGGAAGAACTGATAAACCCGGATACCGGCGTCCAAACCGTGGTGGTGTGGGTTTTGCCCTCGCTATCGGTGTGGGTGGTGGTGCGGCCGCCCTGCCCGGTATAGCTGGCCTGCGCGTCGGCGTCATAGGTCCAGCAGGGCAGATAGATGCCGCTTAGCCGGCCATCTTGGTAGGCTTTTTTCAGCTGGTTTGGGGCAAACCAGCGGGACTTTACCCATTTTTTAAAATTCTCCTGCGCCTGGGGCTGGTCCACCCGGAAGGGGATGATGCCGTCCGGCGGTACCCCTGCCTCCTGTTTTTGTAAGTTCACCTGCGAGGATGAGCACATGGGGCATACGGCCGCCGTTTGGTTGCTGTCGAATACCACTTCGGCGCCGCAGTTTTGGCACACGGCGAAGGAGCGGTCAGGGAAGCTCAGTTCCTGGGTGGCGCGAAGGGAGTATTCCTCAAAGGGGTGCTCATATACCTGGTCGGCCAGGGTTTGAATGGCGCCTGGGGTTTTGCAGGAAGCGCATTCAAACAACTGGCGGCCAATGTTCCAGCGCATGGTGCTGCCGCAGTTGGGGCAGCGGAAATTTTCGGCACTGATGCGTACGGCTGCCGCCGGGGCATCCCCTGGCGCAGGCATAGGGGAACCGGCCTGCCCTGGGGCAGGGGCCTGTGTTCCGGTGTTGGCTTGGTTCATATTGCGGGCTCCTTTTTTGGCCAGGTTGAAAAGCATGGGGGTGTGAAAAAACACCCCAACAACAAAACATGGGGTGTGGTTATTTACGCAGCCTGCCGCAGCACAGCCGTTTCACCGTCTAAGGTAAGCAAGAATTTTGTGTTGGTGTAGAAGTCCAGGCCGGTAAAGTTTAGTTCTTTCCCATTTGCATCGGTGGCGCGCAAATCCCAGGTGCCGCCCACATCACGCAGCATCAGTGGTTGAGACCAAATCGCGCCGTTTTCCAGGGTGGTGCTTCCCAGTATATTGTCCTCCCAGGCGCTGGCGCCACTGGGGGAAAGGCAGATTTCTGTCAGGGGAGCGCCGGTTAGGTTTTGGAAATAGAACTCTCCCTCAAAAAATTTCGTGGGGTCGTTTTGGGCGGTGGGGGCGGGCAGGGAGGAAGCAGGCATGGAAGCCGCGCCGGAACCAGCGGTAGAATTGGGCATGGAGCTTGCAATAGAACCGGAAGCCGGAAGAGACGAAGAAGCGCCGCTGCCCGAAACAGACAGAGAGGAACTGGCCACGCTGGAACCGCCCTCCTCTTTTTTGCCAAACAGGCGGCCCGTTAAAATTAAAAATGCCAACACACCGGCAATGGCCAATACCACCACCAGAATAATGATGATAAGTAATTTCTTTTTCATCCCGTGTTCTTCTCCGTTCTCACAGAAATTTTGAAAAAACGCTTAAAAACATCATATCACACCGCCAGAAAAATTTCCACAGCCAAAGCGCTTTTTGGCAAAAAATAGGCGCCCGGAAAATGAATAGAGGAGGGAAGGCACGCCAAGGCTAGGCCGGTGCGTGCAGGGCCGATACGATGCGTGGCAGGCCCTGCAAATCTTTTTGTACACCTATTTCACGGTAACCCTGCCGCTCCATCATACCGGCCACGGCTTCGGCCTGCCCTGCGCCAATTTCAAACAACAAGGCCCCGCCAGGCCGCAGGGCGCATTGATACAGGCTTATGATGGTGCGGTAGAAAAACAGGCCCTCTTCCTCTGCCACCAGGGCGCTTTTTGGCTCAAACGCCAGCTCTGGGGCCAAGACGGCATATTCTGTTTCGCTCACATACGGCGGGTTCGATACAATCAAATCCAGGCTATGGGGGGCCAATTGCCTATGGTACGTGCACACATCTGCCTGCACCGCCGCCGGGGCGGCGGGGTGGTTTTGGGCAAACCGGGCCACGTTTTCTTTTAGGTAGCCAAAGGCCTCGTCGTATAGTTCCACCGCAGTAACGGTGGCCCCCGGGCAAAGGCTTTGTAGCCCCAGGGCCAGCGCGCCGCTACCGGCGCAGAGGTCCAGCACGGCAGGGCAGGGTTCCTTATGCAGTAAAGCCGCCGCCGCTAGGCACAGTTCCTCGGTCTCGGGGCGGGGTATCAGCACACCGGGGCCTACGGCCAGCCGTAGGCTTAAAAAGTCCCATTCGCCCAGCAGATATTGCAGCGGTTCGCGGCGGCAGCGGCGGGCAGCCAGCGCCCACAGGCTTTCGCATTGCGCTTCGCTCAACGTCTCTATTTGCAGGCGGTGGGCGCCCGCCAGGTGGCGGATGAGCATGTCGGCCTCAAAGCCGGCATTGTCGATGCCAGCCTCTTGCAGGCGGTGGCAGAGTGTTTGGTACACTTCCCGGGTTTTCACCATTTGGCCTCGTCTGGTTTTGGGGGCAGTACCGGCTCCACAGCCGCCACCGCCACCTCAATCATTGAATCGTCCGGCTCTTCGGTTGTCAGCCGTTGCAGCCACATGCCGGGGGCCGAAACCGCGCGTGTCACGGGGTTGTCATAGCGCCCGGCCAGGCGTATCACCTCGTAGGCAAGGCCCATCACCAGGGGCAGCAGCAGCAATTTCCACAGCACCCGGGTCATGGTGCCCGTCCAGGGCACTAAGCTAAACAGTAAGATGGAAATAATGATGACGATGAATAGAAAACTGGTGCCGCAACGGGGATGAAAACGGCTGTGGCGGCGGATGTTTTCGTTCGTCAGTTCTTCCCCCGCCTCGTAGCAGGCAATGGTTTTATGCTCGGCCCCATGGTAGCTAAACACCCGTTTGATGTCCGGCACACGGCGCACCAGGGCCAGGTAAGCGATGAAAATCCCCACTTTTAAAGCGCCTTCCAGCAGGGTTTTAAAGCCCCCCAGCGGGAAAAAGCCATCCACAAGATTGACCACCAGGGTAGGCAAGAACATGAACAACACCAGCGCCAGGGCGATGCCCAGCATGGCCGACAGCGCCATGAAAATCTTCAGTCCCTTGTCGCCAAAACGCCGCTCTACCCAGGCGTCAAATTTCGAAGTTTCCTCCTCCTCTTCCCCCAAAGCCAGCTCCGCGCTGCGCATCATGGTGGAATAGCCCATAATCAGGGAATCGATAAAATTGAAGATGCCCCGGATAAAGGGCAAAGAGGTCCAGGGACGTTTGGGCGTATCATGTAGTTCGGTGACAATCTCGCCGT
>CAYYLW010000019.1:0-24930 GCA_964472465.1 uncultured Oscillospiraceae bacterium
AACTCAAAAGCCTGGGGCTTTTGTGCGGCGTTTTCGTGTTCGGGGCCTTTGTAGGTGCGCAGGCGACGCAGGGCGTGGGCGCCCAGGGTATTGCCGGGTAGCATGCCTTTTACGGCCAGCATCATGGCAAAATCGGCGCGTTCACCCATCAGCTTACGGTAGCTGGTTTCCTTTAGGCCGCCCACCCAGCCGGAGTGATGGCGGTAGAACTTCTTATCCAGTTTGTTGCCGGTTAAAACCGCTTTATCGCAGTTGATGATGACAACATGGTCGCCACAGTCCACATTGGGGGTGAACAGGGCTTTGTGTTTTCCGCGAAGAAGAATGGCAGCCTGTGCGGCCACACGCCCAAGGGGCTTGCCTGTGGCGTCTAGCAGATGCCATTTGCGTTCCACTTCAGCGGGTTTGGCAAGTGTAGTGCTCATGGTCTTTCCTCCAAATCCTTGATGGCCCAGCAAGAGCCTTTCCTGCAAGTGATGCACCTCTTCTCAAGGCGCGAAACTTAGTATACCCAAAAGCCCACCCAAAGTCAATCATTTTCCTCTAAAAATTCAAAGGGAAAGCCATAAAGTCTTTAAATTGAATAAATACTCAATTTATCGCCCATATACTCATTTGCTATTTTTGTAAATTCCACATGTCTATGGTGCCGCCCTTTGTACGTTTTTTGCCCCAAAAGCGAAGAGCAGGCTGCCGCGGCACACAGGAATATGCTATAATCAATGGGCAAATTATCCGTGATGCAAGCGGAGCGAGCAGATGGCTGATTTAAAGTGAATTTATATATGTATATAAGGGGGAGCAAGATGAAAGCGATGCAGCGCCTGGAAGGGCTGACCCGCAAAGCCATGCAAAGCTACCAGATGGTGCAGCCGGGGGACCATATTTGTGTGGCGGTATCGGGTGGGAAGGACAGCGTGGCTCTTACCCTGGCCCTTGCCCACCTAAAGGATTACTACGACTGCCGTTTTTCGGTGAGCGCCTTGACGCTTGACCCCTGCTTTTTTGGAAAAGAGACGGACTATTCGCCTTTGGAAGCCGTTTTTGCCAAGGCGGGGGTACCCTATATGATTCGCCGCAGCAACATTGGGGGGATTGTGTTTGAGGCCCGGCAGGAAAAAAACCCCTGTGCGCTTTGCGCCAAGCTGCGCCGGGGGGCCTTGCACACCGCCGCCAGGGAGATGGGATGCAATAAGATGGCGCTGGGGCACCATCTGGATGATGCCATTGAGACCTTTTATATGAACCTGCTGGGGCAGGGGAGGATCAACTGCTATTCTCCGGTCACCTGGCTATCCCGCAAAGAAATAACTGTTATACGCCCCTTTTCGCTTGCAGAGGAACGGGATGTGGTGCGCGCGGTGCGGGAAGAGGGCCTGCCTGTGGTAAAAAACCCCTGCCCTGTGGATGGTGCCACAGCCAGGGCGGACATGAAATGCTTTGTGCAGGAGAAAGCCAAGGAGGATAAAGCCTTCCGCCAGAAAATGCTGGGTGCATTGCAAAAAGCCAATATTGATGGCTGGGGTATTGAGGAAAATAGGCCAAACGACCGAGGCACAGGAGACAAAAAAACGTTGGAACAAGAGCTATAGGGTATTTTTTATATAAATGACGGTTGGGTGTCGGTATATAAGCCATACAGATGTCCATATATGCTATAGACATAAACAAGAAAAAACGCGTAAATTCGCTTTATTATTGATAAAATACGCAGATATGATTTAATATTAAGTATATTTGGAGATTTATTATGAAAAAACTGCTGGTTGTGGTGGATTATCAAAATGACTTTGTGAGCGGGGCGCTGGGCTTTCAAGCGGCGGAAATGTTGGAAAAAGGCATACAAACGGCCGTAGAGGATTGCCTTGCCGCGGGGGGGTATGTCCTGTTCACCCGGGATTGCCACCCGGAAAATTATTTGGAAACACGCGAGGGCCAACATCTGCCTGTGCCGCATTGCATACAGGGGCAACTGGGGCATGCGCTTTACGGCAGCTTGCATCAATATGAGACCGGGGCCTGGCCCCATGTGGCACTGCTGGATAAACCCACGTTTGGCAGCCCGGATATTGGCGGGGCCGTTAAAGACCTGTGCGAAGGCCCACCCGAGGAAATTGAACTCTGCGGGCTGGTGACCGATATCTGCGTGGTGGCCAACGCCATATTGCTGCACAGTTTTTTCCCGCTGGCCCGGGTGCGGGTGCGGCAGGCACTGGTGGGCACGGCCAATGCGGTGGGCGGGCAGGCGGCCCTTACCGTTCTGCGTGGCATGGGGATAGAGGTTTCTTAGCTTGGTGTGCCAATGATGGGGGGGAGTTTTTTTGTTTTCGCTCTTGGCAGGGGTTCATAGCTATGATATACTAAGCTGTGATTAGTGAACGCATGGTGATTTTGGGCATGCCCGGTAAAGACGATGTGCGAGAGGTGGTGTTTCGGTGGCGGATCAGCAGAAAAACGAATATGATCAGTATGCACCGCAAACCAATGGCCGGTTGTTTAGTAATGCGATGTTTGGCTTCAACAAAGAAGAGGTACTGGAGTACCTGGAGGAGCTAGCGGACGAAAACAACCAGCGTCAGGAAGCTGCCGAAGCCCGTATTCGGGACCTGGACATGCAAATACGAAACCTGGAAGCCCGGGTGGCCGAGCCCCAGGAATTGCCGGAGAACCAGATGGCCTTGGCGGACGAAAACCGCCAGGCTAGGATGCACCTGGAGGAAAGCCGGCGGCAGATTGCTGAATATGCCAACCTGCTGGATGTGGCGAGAGCGGCAGCCCAGCAGGCAGAAGAAGAACTGGCTGAGATTCGGGAGCAGTTGTTCACGGCGCAGAAGGAAAACAATTGGCTGCGTGAAGAGTATCAAAAGACGGATAAACAAGTGGCGGAACTGCGCCGCCAATTGGATGATGCCTCCCAGGGGCAGTGGTTTGGCGCGGAGGAACAAATTGCCGAGTTACGGCGCCAGTTGGAAGAGACCATGGCCCAGCGGGATGCTGCGGAAGCCGAGAGGGAAGCCGCCGAGGCTGAACGGGAAGCCGCGGAGGCCGAGCGGGATGCCGCCGAAGCCGAGCGGGATGCAATGGAGGCCCAGCGCGACGCGGAAAGCAGTTATGGAGATTCCCCCGCAGCGCAGGCGGCTGCGGTTTTGATTGCAGAGGCCACCGAAGAGGCGGACAGAATTCGTGCCAGCGCCTATGCCGAGCGTGACCGCATCCACCGCCAGATTGTAAACAGTGCGGGGGGCCTGTCAGACAGTATCAGCAGCCTGCGGGAAGATGTTTCCGGCGTGGAAGGTGATGTGACCAGCGTACTGGAGAATGTGCAGGAATCTTTGTCGGAGTTGCTGGTTTCCCTCAGCCACACCGAACAAAGTCTCAACACCCTGGGTATCCAGGCAGAGCGTTTCCCCTCTTCCTCCCCCACGGTTACGGGGCGGCAGGTGGTGTATTTTCAGCCCAGCCCCCAGATGGAAGCAGAGTCTCGCCCGGTAAAAATGGTCCGCACGGGTAACAAACAGCAGCGTTTGCCGAAGGAACGCCCGGCAGAGCCACCGGTTAGCTTGGGCGGTGGTGGGTTCCGCCGGGTATGGCCGGGAGATGCGCAGGTGGGTAATAAATCCCAGGCGTTCCGTCCCAGTTTCACCGGCAACTCGGCCTATCTTCCCCAAACGGCTAAAATTCTGCCCCATGAAGACTATGCGTATGAGACGGATGATGAACGCATGCGTAGCCTAACCGAAACATTGGTGGATACTCTGCGCCAAATGCTAGATTAAACCAGGTAAAAGGAAACCGCTGAAAGGCGGTTTCTTTTTCTGTAAAACATTAGCACTCTATTTGATAGAGTGCTAATGTTTTACAGTTTGGACACATCTTTTCTACCGTTTTTTCACAAGAGGGCGGTATGATAAAAACAGTTCAGAAAAGAAATATTTGCTTCTATGCAAAGCAAGAAAGGATGAAGAGATGTGTTGAGTTTGATTCCTTATGGCAGGCGCGATGCCAATTTATTTAGCTGGATGGATGATATGGAGCGCAACTTCTTTGGCACCAATGTGAAAGGTAGCAGCCGCTTCCGCTGCGACATTGTGGAAAAAGAAGGGAATTACAAGCTGGAGGCAGAACTGCCTGGCTTCGAAAAAGAGGATATTCAACTGGAACTGGAAGGCAATACCCTCACCATAAGCGCCCAGCACAAAGAAGAGAAAGAGGAAAAGGACGAGGCGGGCCACTTTTTGCGCCGCGAACGCCGCTATGGCAGTTTTAGCCGGAGCTTCGATGTATCTGGGATTTCTGTGGACGATATTAAGGCAGACTACAAGAACGGTGTTTTGGAGGTCAATCTGCCCGCGCAAAAGGCCGAGGAAAAAGCATCCGATGTACGCCGGATAGAAATTGGCGGCTAAGAGCATGGGTTCCAAACGTTCAATAGAATAAAATCAAACACCCCCCTGTAGGAAACAGAGGGGTATTTTCTTGCTGTATCGCAAAAATAAAAGCATATATCATTATATGTTGATATAACATAAAAAATAATAACAGATATTAATAATACAGATAACAAAACAATAGATTTAGTAAATGACCTGAATTGTACTGCCCTGTGGCCCGGCCTGTAGGCGGATTTGGCGGTCAATCTGGTTTTTTAGTTCACTTACATGGGAGATGATGCCGATGACGCGGTTTTCCCCAGCCAAATTTTGCAAAATGTGGATAGCCGCGTCCAGGCTTTCCGCATCCAGGGTACCAAAGCCTTCGTCGATGAACATGGCGTCGATTTGCACACCGCCCGCGTGCTGTTGCACCACATCGGAAAGACCAAGCGCAAGCGAGAGCGCCGCTTTAAAACTCTCCCCACCGGATAGGGAAGAGGCATCCCGGCATTTACCGGTATAGCGGTCCTCCACATCTAGCCCTAGGCCGCTTTTGCTGCGTAGGCCACTACTTTCTTTTAGCAGAAGGCGGAACCGGCCGCCAGTCATGGCAAAAAAACGAAGATTGGCGGCCTGTAGCACCTGCTCAAAATAAGCCTGCTGTACCCAGGTCTCAAATGTAATTTTATCTTTCCCCCCCAGGGTACCGCCTGCCGTATCTGCCAGGGCTTTGCAGTTTTGGTAATCCAGCTCCGCTTTTTCTCTGGCGGCAAGTAGGGCGGATAAGGTGCCGTACAAATTCTGGTTTTGCCCTAGGGCCGAAGACAACTCCCCTACAGATTGCTTGCTGTTTTGGTGCAGGGTGCGGAACTTTTGCTCGGTCTCTTCCAGTTCGCCTAGGGAAACCGGCTGACGGCCTGCGGTTTCTTCAGTCAGGCGCCGCTGCTCTTTCTTTGCCTCTTGCCAAGATAGATGGTAGGCATCCAGGGCTTCTTTTTCCCGGTCAATTTCCTCGGGTGTGCGCAACAGTCTGTGGTAGGCGTCTTCGCTGGGAAATTGGTTGGCCCCCAGTGCTTGCAAATAATCTGCCCGGGCCTGTTCAGCGGCGATTTGGGCAGGGGCTTTCCGCTGGGAGAGGGTGTCAAAAAGCAACCGAGTGTCCCGCGCGGTGCGCTGGGCCCGCTCAAAAGTATGGCTGGCGGCCACAAAGGCATCTTGCAGAGCCTTGTGTTCTGCCAGGGCCGCGTCCAGTGCGGCAGTGGCCTCTGTTTGGCCGGGAAAAGCCAATTGAGCCCTGAGTGTGGAGACCTCACTTTCTAGCTTGGCCACATGCAAACGGGCTTCCTGCAATTGTGCCATTACGTCGCTATAGTGCTGCTCTTCGGTTTGAATTTGGGCCAGCAATGCTTCTAGTTGTGTCTTTTTTTCACCCATCTGCCGCAAAGCCTCGGCGGCAGATTCCTTTTGAGAGCGCAGGGTTTGCAAATCATATTCCAAATCACGAATATAAATTGCAAATATACTGGTATCAAATAAATTCTTTTGTAGTGACGTGTCTCTATCAAGATAGGTATCAAGTTCTATGTCCAAACTATTAATAGACATCCGTAGGGCGGTTTCTGCTTTCCCGGCTTGTAAGGCGGCGGACTCCCATTTTTGACGGACCTTGTCCACCTCCTCGCGGGCGGTTTGCAGTTCGCGCTCGCTGGGGGCCTGTTTGCCAAGTGTGGCCGGGGCGGGGTGCTGTTTTGAGCCACACACCGGGCAGGGCTGCCCCTCTTGCAGCTCTTGGGCCAGGCGGCCTGCTTGCTCCCGCCAAAAAGACGCCTCCAGGGCTAAAAAGGCCTGTTGCCGGTTTTGGTAGAGGGTTTCGGCCTGTTGGTAGTGTTGCTGAGCTTGGGCTTGCTTTTCTTGCATACCATCGCGCTCTTGTAGTTTTTTCTGGGTGGCAAACGCGGCGGTTAAAGCGGTGTTCTGCCGGTGCCATTCCAGTTCATACTGCTGCAAAAGCGAAGCGGTTTTTTCCAGCGTTTCCAGTTCCTGCCGCAGGGTGTCACGGGTGGTTTTCTGCAATTCTAGTTGATGCTGGCTGGTATCCAGTGTCTGTTGCGTGGCCCTTTGGTTTTTTTGTGCAGCATCCAGCGCGGCCCGGCTGGTTTCTAACTGGGTGTATAGGGGCATGGCGGCGGCTAGTGCATCGGCCTCTTTGCGCAGGGCTTCTCGCCTTTGTGCCGTGGCTTCTGCCGCGTCCAGTGCATTTTTGGCCAGGGTTTCTTCCTGAAGAGCGGCTTCCAGACACCATTGCTGTGTCTGCCGTTCGGCTTCTAACGCTTGTAACTCCTGCTCAAGCCGGGCCAGTTCGTCTGCCTTGGGTTTTATCTGGTACAAAGCCCGGCGTGCCATGGCCAGGTTTTCTTCACGCTGGGCCACTTCCTGCCGTTGCCCCTGCAATATTTGCAGGCGGGCGCTCACCTGGGAAAGTTGCGTAAAATGGGCGTTCAGGCCCTCTGCCAAGGTTTTTTTCACAAGCAGGGCGTCAAGTTGCGCCTGATGCTGCCGGTGCTCCTCTTCGGCTTTTTGTAGCGTTTCCTTTTGTGTGGCGGTCAAGGTGGCCAGCAGCTCCAAAAGGGCGCGCCCGTTGGGCACGCTGCGATTTTCGGGGTCTGCCAGCCAGGCGCGCAGGCCAAGCTGCACCGCCGAGGGCTCATTTTCGGGCGTTTCCTCCAGGCGGATGCTGCCCGCCAATTGCCAGATGCTGCCTGCGTCCGTTTCTAGTTGCTGGCGCAGGCGGCTGGCTTCTTCCTTAAGATTTTGCTGAAAGAACAAAAATGTTTCGGTGCCGAACACACGGCGCAGGATATCGGCGCGCTCTTCGGTTTTGCAGGTCACAAGACGCAAAAAATCGTTTTGTGCAATCATGATAATTTGTGAAAACTGCTGGCGGTTCAAGCCGAGTAATTCCTCTACCCGCTTGGTTACCTCCTCAGCGCCCGCCACCACCACACCGCCGGGCAAGGTCAATTCGGCTTCGGCGGCTTTTCGGGTGTTCCCTTTGCCATTTTTCTTCGGACGCTCATAGGCAGGGCTGCGGCGCAAGCTGTATACCTCGCCTTTGCTCAAAAACCGAAGTTCCACAAAGGTCTCGGTTTCCGCCTTGGCAAAATCGCTGCGCAACATCTCTTTTTTTCGCGTTGTTCCGCTTGGCTCGCCGTATAGGGCGAAGGCGATGGCGTCGAATAGGGTGGTTTTTCCGGCCCCAGTGTCGCCTGAAACCAAAAACAGGCCGTTTGTGCCCAGTTTGGTGAAATCCACTTCGGCTTGCTGGGCAAAGGGGCCAAATGCACTCAATAGGAGGGAGATGGGTCTCATAGGGGTACCTCCTTTTCCCCCAGTAAACGCAGGAGCATCTGGCACTGGGCGGCGGTGGGTGGTTGGCCGTTTTGCTCGGCGTAAAAGCGGGCGAACAATTCGCTGGCGGTTTGCCGCTTTAGTTCGGATATTTGCACGCTTCTGCGCTGGGTATCGTGCTGGCGGTGTTCATAGGCCAGTTCCATCACAAAGGGATACACCTGCCGCAGTTTTGCCATGGCGCCAGGCACGTCCAGTTCATCACAAAGCACCACCCGCAGGTAATCCGCACAGTTTTGGGCCTGCACCACCTCGGGGCTGATAAGCTGCTGGAAGGGGCCGGTGATTTCCCGCATGTCGCGCAGCGGGTGTAGGGGAAGCAATTCGGTTTTGGCTTCTGTGCCGTCCAGCGTCACCAGTACCAGGGATTTGTTGTGCCGCATTTCAGAAAAAGAGTATTTGAGCGGTGAGCCAGCGTAGCGAACGGTGTTGCGCCCCATTTGCTGTGGGCCATGGATATGCCCCAGGGCCACATAATCATACCCGGCAAACAAGGCCGCGTCCACCTCGTCCACACCGCCCACGGTGCGTGTTTCAGAGCTGGAAAGCTGGGTGGTTTGCCCGCTGGCCGTAACAAACTGATGGGCCAGCAGTACATTCGGGCGGCCCGGGGTAGGGGGGCTGGCTTGCAGGGCCAGACGCAAGGCATCCTGGGTGCTTTGGATGTCTTCCTCCGGGAAAAAACGGCGCACGCTGGAGGGGCGCAAAAAAGGCAGCAGATGAAAATCGGCCACGGTATCCCCCTCTTCCAGCGTAACCGTATGGGCTTTGCCTTCGAAGGGGCCATAGCTGTGGATGGATTGCCGCCCTAGGAGCTGCCCGGCGAAGCCCAGACGTTCGGGGGAATCATGGTTGCCGGCAATCACCAGCACGGTAATGCCCAAAGTGGCCAATTTGGTGAGAAAATCGTCGTACAAACGGACGGCCTCCACGGGCGGGGTGGCGCGGTCATAAATGTCTCCAGCCAGCAGCACGGCGGCGGGACGGTGTTCTTCGGCCAGGTGCAGCACTTCTTGCAGGATGTGTTCCTGGTCTGGCAGCAGGGAAAAACCGTTCACCATTTTGCCCAAATGCAGGTCTGCCAGATGAAAAAAACGCATGTCTCCCACCTCCTTCGCCTTTTATACTGTTTTATTCTATCACACAGGGCGGGGCGGGGGCAAACAGGGCAGAAGGCACTTGGCTTGACAAGCCCCCCGTGCAAGCGTACCATAAATGAGGAGAAAAAAGTTGGGAGGAAGCCCCGGATGGACAAGCCCATTACGAATATCTACAGCACCCTGTACCAGTGCCCCACGGTGGAACTGGCGGGGTATGCCTCCCGCTATGCGCTGGACGGCCAATTGTTGGCTTACCTGAACTATGGTGGTAGCACCGGCAGTGCCAAAGACGCGCTGGCCGAAGGGATGCTGGCCCTGGCGGTGGAAAAAGGGCGGCTATTGCCTGGCCAGCCGGTGGTAGAGGCCTCCAGTGGCACCTTTGCGGTAGCGCTAACCGTGGCGGCCTTGCATAGCGGCCACCCGGTTTACCTGGTGATGCCCGGCACCGTGACGCCCGAGCGCCAGAAATATTTTACCGAATTGGGCGCCCAGGTGGTGCTGACGAATTACGTGTATGGGCGTAGCGGCACCTTGCAGCGGGCGCAGAAGTTGTGTGAGGAAAAGGGCGGATATTTCGTCAATTATTTTTCGAATGACGACAACCCGGAATTCCACCGCAGGGTGACGGGCCCGGCTATTTTAAAAGCACTGGACGGCGAGATTGGCGCCGTGGTGGCTGGCGTTGGTAGCGGCGGCACCATCACAGGCGTGGGGGAATATTTAAAAGCCTGGGCCGGCAATGTGTGGACGGTGGCTGTGCAGCCTTTCGAAAGCCAGACGCTCACCGGGGGCTTTTCCGGCAAGCACGGTATCGCCGGGCTGGGGCCTGGTTTTTTGCCAGACAACTACAACCCCTATATTGTGGACGAGGTGTTGAGCGTGACCACGGGAGACGCGAAACGCGCCGCCCGCGAGGTGCTGTTTAGCGATGCGGTGCCTGCTTCGGTGAGCTGTGGGGCGGTACTACATGCGGCCCAGCAGGTGATACAGCGCAAACCAGGGCGGGTTTTGTGCATTTTTAACGGGATGACAGTATACGAGTGAATAACGTATCTATGCAGAAACACCTTTTCGCAGAGGAGGGGTGTTTTGTTTTGCCGTCTTGTTGTTTTTGCTGATAAATGGTATAATTTTGCCATAGAATTCGCTAGGTTGCCCCATGTAGAAACTAGGAGGAAGAGCGATGGTGTGTTCAAGTTGTGGTGCGGCGATAAAAGAGGGAAGCCAATTTTGTGTGGTATGTGGTGCGCCTGTTCCTCAACAGGTGGCTGGCCAGCCAAATGCTGGGCAGCCACCCCCCTATGGCGGGCCGCCGCCCAGTGGAATACAGCCACCCCCGTATGGCGGGCCGCCGCCTAGCGGGGGGATGCCGCCCCCCTATGGACCAACATACTATGGGCCGCCGCCGTATTACCAGGCGCCCCCCTATGCGCCGCCAAACCAATACCCCCCTTACTATATACCCGCTGAGGCCAAGAGACTGAATATCATGGGCCTGGTTGGTTTTATTATTGGCCTGGTGGCCTATATACTCAATTTTGCAGGCATTGTGGGGCTGATTGCCATCGTATTCAGCGCTATATCTTTGGCGCGCTTCGATAAAACACGCGAAAAGGGGTACTGGATGCCCATTGTGGGGCTCATTTCCGGCATTTTGAATCTGCTTTATGGGATACTGGTGCTCTTTCTCTTGTTTGGCACATAGCGATAAACGGGTACCCCGGTTTTGCGCACTTCGCCTTCCTTGAAATTGCGGGCGGCAGATGCTATACTATATGTCCGGCATTTGTTCGGAAGAAGGTTTAATATATGCGAAGTTGCGTATAATTGCGTTGTGGCGATAGAAAATGGGGTGGGGATTATGTTCAAACTGGCGGAGAACAAGGGCGACAGCATCCCCGTGCCCCAGCTGGTGTTTTCGCGGCTGAGCTTCCCCGAGGTGGACGAACCGCGCGTGAAGGTGGCGCTGTTTTTGCTGGCGGGCGGAGAGGGAGACCCCCGGAAGGTGGCTTCGGGCCTGCATATCCGGCAGGAGGATGCCGAAAAGGCGCTGCTGTACTGGGAGGGCGCCGGCCTTTTGCAGCGTGCCGTCGCAGAGGAAAACACGGGCCTGCCGCCAGAACCCCTGCCAAGGCGGCGGCATATGCACACGGCCCAGGCCAACCAGGCTGTAGGCAGAGACCCTGTGCTGGGGGCCATGATGCAGGAATTACAGCGCATTTTTGGCGGCGTGGTAAACCAAAAGGAATATGACATTTATTGCACGCTGTATTGCCAAGACGGCTTTGCGGCTGATTTGATTTTGATGGCGGCCATGTACTGCGCCGCCGAGCAAAAATGTGGGGCTTCCCGCGTGGAGCGCACCCTGCTGGCCTGGCAGAAGGCGGGCATAGATGACTGTGCCGCCGCCGACAGCTACTTGCGGCTTTTGGCAGGCAGGGAGACCCGATACCAAACCCTCTCGGCCTTGTTTGGCCAAAAGAAGCCGGGCTTCACAGCGGCCGAGCGCCGTATGATAGATAGCTGGTACGAAGAATTTGGCTATGATGACGAGATGGTGGAGGCCGCCAGGCTGGCCGCCGGAGAAAAAGAGAATGAAGTAAGGTATTTGAATGGGATACTAAAAAAATGGTGCGCCAAGGGCTACGCCACGGCGGCCGATATGCGGCGTGGGGAAGAGGGCAGCAACCTGAGCGTGCAAAGTGGCAAAAAGTCACTTTCTGCCGAGGAGGATTTGCTACAAAACACCTTCTTTAATCCCATCCGCCGGAAAGGGGGCCCCGCATGAACCGGCAAGCACTGTACATGCGTGCCCAGCAAACCGTTGCCAGGCGCCGCCAGCGGGCGGAAAGCTTGGCCATGAGCCAAAGCGAGGAGATTTACGCCGAAAACCCCGAACTGGAAATGCTGGATAAGGCAAAAAGTGAGGCCGGGGTGGCGGCGGCCATTTTGGCAGCAGGCGGGCAGAGAGAGGAGAGCCAGGCAAAACTGGACGAGATGGCCAATGCCGAGCAGCGCCGCCTAGAATTGCTGGCCGCCTTGGGCCTTTCCCCGCAGGCGCTGGAGCCCGCCTGGCACTGCAAACGTTGCCAGGACAAAGGGCGGGTGAATGGCCTGGTGTGCGCCTGTGTGCACGAGGAGGTAAAGCGCCTGCGCCGCGAAGAGGTGAACGCATCGGGGCCGCTTTCCCTGTGCAGTTTTGAAAATTTTGATTTGGAGCGCTACCCCCAAACCATGGAGGGGGTGGGGGTGTCGCCCCGGGAACTGATGCGAGACAACCTAAAAAGCTGCATCATCTATGCCGAGGAATTTGACCTTTCCAGCGACAGCCTGTACCTGTTTGGCGACGCAGGCCTGGGCAAAACCCATCTGGCCCTTAGCATTGCCAGCGTGGTGCTGGAGCAGGGCTTTGATGTGGTGTATGTGAGCGTGCAGAACGCCTTTTCCCGCATGGATGAGGAGCGGCGCGGCTGGGAGGGCACCGGGGAGTATTTCCGCACCTTGCTGGAGGCCGATTTGCTGGTACTGGACGACCTGGGCACCGAGTATCTGGACGCATACATCCGCAGCCGCCTGTATGAACTGGTGAACACCCGGATGCACCGCCGCCCCACCATATACACCACCAACATTTGCAGCCAAAACCAGTTGCAGCAGCGTTATACCGAAAAAATTGCCTCCCGCCTGTTGGGGGATTGTCACCGGATGCGGTTCATTGGCCAGGATATTCGCCTGCTGGGTGTGTGATAGACGCCGTTCTGTAAATAGGCCCCACAAAATGGTTTGGCTTTTGGGCAAGAGTGCCAAGGGCGCACACAGAGAAACCACATAAAAAACTGGGCATCAGGGAGATGCCCAGTTTTTTATGTGGTTTAGATGCCCCCGGCCAGGGCCCGGTCCAGCAGAATGGCGGCAAAATCCAGCGCGTTGTACAGGCCGTTTTTCACACTCTGCTTTTTGATGCGGTCCTTTGGGGCCAGAGAGGTATCGGTGGAGAGGAGCATCACCATAATTTTGTCTGGCATCTCCTCGCCGTTTTCTTGCCGGGCAGATAAAACTTGCATGAACACTACATAATCGTCGCTCATGTCCCCGTAATACATCTCGTTTTTGCAGCGTACCAAGGGGTGTTGTTTGTACATCAGTTTGGCTTCAAATGCCATTCGTTCCGCTCCTTTTTATTGCGATCATTCGCCCAAATAGCTGCGCACCATCGCTTGCAGGATATCATCCCGGTCCACTTTGCAAATCTTGGTGCGCGCGCCGCCGTAGGTGGTGATGTAGGTGGGGTCTTCAGAGAGGATGTACCCCACGATCTGGTTGATGGGATTGTAGCCTTTTTGCTTTAGTGCGCTGTACACCTCAGCCATAATCTGCTTAATTTCCTGTTCTTTATCCTGGTTCACAGAAAAGATTGTGGTGGTAAGCTCGTCCATTTGTCACCCTCCTCTTTGCCCTATATTCTTTACTATTATAATATATCAGCGGCTGAAATGCAAGAAATGCCTCTTTGGGCGTGGGGGCGCGGCCTAGCTACGCAGGCTTACACCCAGCGTTGCCAACTTTTCTAAAATTTTGCCGGTCAGGGCGTCGGCGTCCTCATCGGTGAGGGTGGCGGCGGCGTCCCGCAAAACCAGGTTGTAAGCCAGGCTCTTTTTACCCTCGCCCAGCTTTTCGCCGCGGTAGATATCGAACAGGGAAAGGCTTTCCAGCCGCTTGCCGCCGGCCTTCCGGATGATTTGTTCCACCTCGCCCGCGGGCTGGGCTTCTTCGCACACCAGGGCCAAATCGCGTGTGATGGCAGGGAATTTAGGCAGCGGGCGATACTGCGGTACCCCGCCCTTGGCGGCGAAAAGGCTGTCCACCAAAATCTCGGCAGCCACCACACGTGGGCGGATGTCATAAGCCTCGTTCACGGCCGGGTGAATTTCACCCAGGGTGGCCAGCAGGGTTTCGGCAGGGGGGCCGCCCGCACGGGGCAGTAGCACAAACACATCGGCGCAGCGGCCAGGGTGGTAGCTTTCGGCGGCCTCGTTGCGGCGCAGAATCAAGCCGGGGATATCCATGCCCACGGCGGCGCACAGTGCTTCCAGCACACCCTTCATGGCCTGGTAGTCCCAATCTTTCCCATAGGCGGCCAGCACCAGTTTCTGCTGTTCGCAGGGCAGTTCCTCGGCATTTTCGCCGGGCAGGTATTCGGTGGCCAGTTCAAACAGGGCGGCGCTTTCACAGCGGCTGGCCCAGTTGCGCGCCACCACCTCCATCATGCTGGGCAAAGCGGTGCTGCGCATGATGGAGGTATCCTCGCCCAAGGGGTTCGAAATGGCCACCGTGCGGCGCAGGGGGGAATTGGCGTTTAGGTGAATCTTATCAAAATTTTTGGGGCTGTAAAAACTGAAGGTCTCGCACTCCCATAGGCCATACCCGGCCAGCAGGTGCCGCAGGCGCCGCTCGAACTGTTGGCGCTCGGTGGGCATGGCCTGGGCCTGGCCGTGCAGCACCGTGAGGGGGATTTTGTTGTAGCCTACGAAGCGGGCAATCTCCTCGGCAATGTCACAACTGCGCTGCATGTCGGCGCGGAAACTGGGCACGGCCAACTGGCCATTTTCTACGGTGAAGCCCAGCGGACGAAGGATGTTTTCCATCTCATCCTGGCTGACCGTAACGCCCAGCAGCTTGCAAATGGCCTCTGGCTGGAAGGGGATACTGCGCGCGGGGCGGGGGCTTTGGTAATCGTCCAAAATGCCGCCGATGATGTCCCCGGCGTCCAGCTCGGCCACCAGTTCTAGGGCGCGGCGCAGGGCGGGGGCCACCATTTCGGGGTCCAGGCCCTTTTCATAGCGGCCGCTGCTCTCGGTGCGCAGGCCCAGTTTGCGGGAGGTGGCCCGCACGCTGGGGCCGTCGAAGCTGGCGGATTCAAACACCACGCGGTTTGTGGTATCGTACACGCCGGAGTATTCGCCGCCCATCACCCCGGCCACGGCAATGGGGCCTTTTTCGTCGGCAATCACCATCATGCTGCCGTCTAGCTTGCGTTCTGCCCCGTCCAGGGTCATAATCATTTCACCCTCGCGGGCCTTGCGCACCGTGATGTGCCCACCGTTCACGTAGGCAAAGTCAAAAGCGTGCATGGGCTGGCCGAATTCCAGCATCACGTAGTTGGTGATATCCACAATGTTGTTGATGGGCCGCACGCCACACAGGCGCAGCCGTTCGCGCAGCCAGCGGGGGCTGGGGGCGATGCGTACATTTTCCACCATGGCGGCAGAATACCGCAGGCAGGTGTCGCTGCTTTCCACTTTTACGGCTAGATGCTGGGCGATGTCTCCGCTGCCGGCGGGGGCGGCGGGGTCTTTCGCTTCAAAGGGCACGCCGAAGGTGGCCGCGGCCTCCCGCGCAAGCCCCCGCACGGACAGGCAGTCCGGCCTGTTTGGGGTGATTTCAAAATCAAAGGAGTAGTCGTCCATGCCCAGCGCGGTGGCGGCCTCCTGCCCCAGGGGGGCCTCTTCCTCCAGCACCAAGATGCCATCCTCTACGGCGGTGGGGAAATCATGCAGGGTCAGGCCCAGTTCCGAAAGGCTGCACAGCATCCCGTTCGATTCCACCCCACGCAGCTTGCCGCGCTTGATTTCTGTGCCATTGGGCAACTTGGCCCCATGCAGGGCCGAGGGGCAAAGGTCGCCCTCTTGCAGGTTTTGTGCGCCGGTTACAATTTGCACGGTCTCCGTGCCGATGTTCACCTGGCAAATCCACAGGTAGTCACTATCCGGGTGGCGTTCCAGTTTTTCTATGCGGCCCACCACCACATTTTTCATATTGTCGGCCTCCCGCTCAAAGGTTTCCACCTTGGAGCCGGACATGGTCATTTTATCGGCGAATTCCTGCGGGGTGCAGGTGAAATTTGCGTAGCTTTGCGCCCATTTCAGCGGTAATTTCATGTGTTTTCCCTCCCCTTAACAAGAGAACTGGCGCAAGAAGCGCAGGTCGTTTTCATACAAAAGGCGCATGTCGTCTATGTCGTAGCGCATCATCACAACGCGCTCCAGCCCCATGCCAAAGGCAAAACCGGAGTATTCGTTTGAATCAATGCCGCAGTTTTCCAGCACCTGCGGATGCACCATACCGCAGCCCAAAATCTCAATCCAGCCCTCATATTTGCACAGGGGGCAACCCTTGCCGCCGCATTTAAAGCAGCTCATGTCCATCTCGGCCGAAGGCTCGGTGTAGGGGAAGTGGTGGGGGCGGAAACGGGTTTTGGTGTTTGGCCCGTAAAGCTGTTTGATGAAGAGGTCGAGGGTGCCTTTCAAATCGGTGAAGGTGATGTTTTTGTCCACCGCCAGGCCCTCTATCTGGTGGAAGATGGGGGAATGGGTGGCGTCGGCAGGGTCGCTACGGTAGACCCGCCCGGGGCAGATGATGCGGATGGGGGGCTTCTCTTTTAGCATGGTGCGCACCTGCATGGGGCTGGTTTGGGTGCGCAGCAGCACGCTTTCGGTGACGTAGAAAGTATCTTGGGTATCCCGCGCGGGGTGGCTGGGGGGCATATTCAGCATCTCAAAATTATATTTGTCCAGTTCCACCTCCGGCCCATTCACCGCCGAAAAACCCATCCCCAGGAAAATTTCGGTCAGTTCCTCCAGTACCTTGCCAAAGGGGTGCAGCCCGCCTTCGGCCGGGCGCTTGCCGGGCAGGGTGACGTCCAGGCTTTCGCTGGCCAAACGCTGGGCCTGCTGGGCGCCTGCCAAAGCGGCGGCGCGTGTGGCAATACTCTCCTCCAGTTGCCCGCGCACCTCGTTGGCCAGGGCCCCAATCAGGGGGCGTTCCTCTGGGGAAAGGCCGCCCATCTGTTTTAAAATGGCGGTTAGTTCCCCTTTCTTGCCAAGATATTGCACACGCAGTTGCTCTAAAACAGCCGTGTCTGCGGCGGCTTCAATTTGCACGGTGGCGTTTTTTTGGATGTTTTCCAGCGCCTGTTTCATCGCGTTTTCCTCCTTGTTGTTGGCCATGCGGCCAGACAAAATAAAAAAGCCCGCCCCAAAACTGGGACGGAGCTTTGCTCCGCGGTACCACCCAGGTTTCCGGCCCAAAATAAGGCCAGCCCTTTCTGCCCGGTAAGGGGGGCAACCCGCCCTGCCTACAGCGGCTTTTCAAAACCGGTTCAGCGGGGCCGCTCAAAAGGGAACTTCACTCTCGGTCTCTAAAGGCGCTCTCAGCGGCTGCGCCCTTCTCTGTATAGAGGGGATAGAGGGTTACTTTCCTTCGTCATCGCGTTTCACATGCAGTCCATAATAAAAAATTATACCACGCAGGCTTTGGTTTTGGCAAGGGCCAGGGGCCTTTCTTTTTCTGGTTGGCCGGGGGCAAGTTGCCTGGGGGCAAAGCGCAGGGTATAATAGGGTGTAAAGCAAGCGGAAATTTGGGGGAGGGCGCAGGATGATATATGGCATCGGGATGGACTGTGTGGAGATAGCCCGGATGCAAAAAAGCATGGAGAGCCAACATTTCCAGCGGCGGGTATTCAGCGAAGAAGAACGTGCCCTCTTCCCGCAGAAAGGCCGGCAGGCCGCCGCCACAGCCGCCGTGTGCTTTGCGGCCAAAGAGGCTTTTTTAAAAGCCTGTGGCAGGGGGCTTTCGGGCTTTCCTTTGGCGGAAATATCGGCCCTGCGCAAGGAAAGCGGCGCGCCCTATTTGCATGTAAGCGGCAGCGCGGCCAGCTTTTGCCAAGAGCAGGGGCTTTTGTGCCACCTCTCCCTGTGCCACGAAGGCGGCCTGGCGTTTGCCTATGTGGTGCTGGAAAAAGCGAACAGCTAAAGCGGGCGAAAAGGCAGAGGGCCTATTGCCCGGCTTCCAGCAGCATATGGGCGCATTTGTAAATGTCTCCACAGCCCAGCGTGAGTACCAAATCGCCCGGCGCCGCGTGCTCTAGAATATAATCGGCCACCTCGCGCTGGGTTTCGAACCATACGCTGCCGGGGATTTGGGCGGCTAGTTCGGCGGTGGTGATGTTATGGTCCTCGGCGCGTTCCCGCCCGCCCATAATGGCCGTCATCACCACATGGTCGGCCAGGGGAAGCACCTGGGCAAACTCTTTGAACAGCTGGCGTGTACGGGTGTAGGTATAGGGCTGAAACACCGCCCACACATGCTGGTAGCCCATTTTGGTGGCGGCTTTCAGGGTGGCCTCCAGTTCGGCGGGGTGGTGGGCGTAGTCATCGGCCACGGTAAAGCCCCGCACCTGGCCCAGCACCTCAAAACGCCGCCCGGTGCCGGTGAAACTGGCCAGGCCCTCGGCGCACTGAGCGGCGCTGGCCCCTGCCCGGCGGGCGGCCCCAAAAGCCGCCAGAGCATTATAGATATTGTGTTTCCCGGGCACCCCCAGGCGAACCTCGGCACTTTTTTCGCCGTTTTCGCACACGATGAATTGCCAGTAGGAGGGGCGGTGCTCGCTGAGTTCCACCGCGCGCAGGTCGCTTCCAGGCAAGAGCCCAAAACTGATTTTGGGGCTTGGCAGGCCCTTTACCACAAGGCGGCTGCCGGTGTCGTCCCCATTAAACAAGATACAGCCGCTGGCTTTCGCGCAGAATTTGCGGAAGGAGGCCATTAAATTTTCCATGCTGCCAAAATAATCCAGGTGGTCATTGTCTACATTCAGCAGCACGGCTGTCTCGGGGTTGAGCTGCAAGAATGTATCGTGGAACTCACAGGCTTCCACTACAATGGCATCGCCTTTGCCCGCTTTGCCATAGCCGCCTATCAGCGGCAGTTTGCCCCCTATCACGGCGGCGGGGTCCAGGCCTGCCTGCTGCAAAATCTGCACGGCCATACCGGTGGCGGTGGTTTTGCCATGGGTGCCCGCAATGCACAAGGAGCGCGGATACAGCGAGGCCACATGCCCCAGCATCACACTGCGCTCCACGCAGGGAATGCCCAGTTTTTCCGCCTCTTGGCGCTCGGGGTTATCGGCGCGTATGGCCGCTGAGTAGACCACAAGGTCGGCCCCGTGCACGTTTTCGGCGCGGTGGCCCATCATCACCTGCACACCCTGGCTGCGTTCATAATTTAGTATGTCCCCTTCGTTCACATCGCTGCCCTGGATGTGGTGGCCCTGGGTAAGCAGTATTTGCACAAGGGGATACATGCCGCTGCCCCCCACCCCCACAAAATGCAGGGTTTTTGGCTGGCGCAGCAATTCTGTCAGTTCCATGCTGTCTCCTCTTTTCCCAGTGCGGGCGGCCCGCCCTGGCTTATATATACTATATAGTATAGCACAATTAGGACGGCACGTCTAAAATGTGATACAATAATAGGCAAAATGACACAGAAAGGGGGAAGGCGGAATGTTTCCAGCTTTGCCTGTGGCCGTACGGCAGGTTTTGCAGCGAATTTCTGAGGCAGGCGGTATGGGTTTTGTGGTGGGTGGCGCGGTGCGCGACCTGTTTTTGGGCGGCCAGCCTACCGATTGGGACATTGCCGTTACCCTGCCCAGCGAGCGTCTGCTGGCCGTGTTCCCCGAAGGGCATAGCCGTGGCGGACGGTTTGGAACCATTTGGCTGCCCTGCCCCGGCGGCAGTTGTGACCTGACCCCCTGCCGCACCGAGTGGAATTACCGGGACCGCCGCCACCCGGAGGGCCTGCGGTTTCACGGCAGTATTTTGGAGGATTTGCGGCGACGGGATTTCACGGTGAACGCCATGGCCTACACCGGGGAGATATTGGTGGATCCCTTTGGCGGGCAGCAGGATTTGCGGCAAAAGCTGCTACGCTGCGTGGGCGACCCTGGCAGCCGCTTTGAAGAGGATTCTTTGCGAATTTTGCGGCTGTTCCGTTTCAGCGCCACCCTGGGCTTCCAGGTGGAGCTTGCCACCCTAAACGCTGCCTTGGCCCGGGCCGATGAGGTGGGCCTGCTCAGCGTCAGCCGGGTGCGGGAAGAGCTGGTGAAAATTTTGCTATCTCCTGGGCCGCAAACGCTGGGGCCGCTTATTTCAGCGGGGGCGCTGGCGGGTTTTGGCCTGCGGTACGCCCCGCCCCTGGCCCCGCTGGCGCGGGTGCCCGCCCAGCCGCTGTGCCGCTGGTGGGCCCTGCTGGCCCTGTGCGGGGCGGCTGTGGGGGAACTGGGGGCGGCCCTTGGGTTTGGCGCACGGCAAAGGCAGGAACTTATGGAATGCGAACGGCTATACCGGCAGGGCCCGGCCCAAAACCGCCTGGCCCTGCGGCAAAAAATACGCGGCACCAAGCTGAATTATGGCCCTGTGGCCGCGGCGTATGCCGCGGTTTCGCCGGAGTATGCGGGGGAAGTGGAACTTTTCCACCAGGTACAGGCGCTTGGGGAAGCCTACCGCCTGCAAGACCTGGCCATTGGGGGCGGGCAGTTGCAAAGAGAAGGCTTTTCCGGCGCGGCGCTGGGCCGTGCGCTGGAGGAACTATTGGATATGGTGATTGAAACACCCGCGCTGAACAGCCCCTCGGCCCTGTTGGGCCTAGCGCAGAAACTGCCCAAGCGGTAAAAAACGGTAAAATGCAGGATGAAGCGAGGTCGACGTGGAGAAAATAAAAACCTTTCCAAGGCGCTTTTACGAGGGCTGGCGGCCCTTTAAAATAACCGTTTCGGCCCTGGTGGGGCTGCTGTATGTGGCGCTTACCGTATACGGCGGGGGCAGCCTTACCGAGCTGTTTCTTTTCTGGCTGGTGGCAGCGGTGTATCTGGTGCTGCCAGGGTTCTTTTTTACAAAACTGCTCAAGGTGGAAAGTTGGATGCCGGGCTATGGTGGCCCGCTGGCGTGGTTAGCAGGGGCTGGCTTTTTGGCGGTGCTGTACTGCACAGCCATGTATATGGGCTGGCTGCCGCTTTTGTATGGGCTACCCCCCTGCCTGGCGGCGGCCTGGGCTGTGCTGAAATTGCTGGACGCAAAGCGGCAGGGGCTACAAAAAACCTTCCCCCTGCGGTTTTCTTTGCGGCCCTGGCAGTGGATGCTGGTGCTGCTGTTCTTCTTTTTGCTGCTGGTGTACACCTTTGCCGGGGTGGTGAAAAATGCCCTGCCGCTGAGTGTGGGCAATACACTGATGGACCAAGATTTGCTGTGGAACGCGGGCAATGCGAACAGTTTTAAGCTGGCCTTTCCGCCCATCGACATCCGCTATTTTGATGTGCGGCTGAGCTACCACTACTTCACCGAGATGCTGGCGGGCATTTTGAGCTTGGTGAGCGGGATAGATGCCTACCGTATCGTTGGGTTTTACTTCCAGCCGCTGATGCTGGGGACCATGGTGTTTTGCCTGTACAGGCTGGCCTGCCTTTTGTGGCCGGGGGATAGGCTGCGGAATGTGCTGCTACCTTTCAGCCTGTTCCTGTTTAGCTGTGCCAGCCTGTGGAAGGTTTTGCCAAACGGCCTGAGTGTGTTTTGGAACCAAAACATCACCCACCTCATCACCAACATCAACAGCCAAACCACCGCTTTCACGGTCCTCAGCATTTTTGTGGGCCTGTTTGTGGCGGCCGCCCGCAAACAATACCGCATTTGTGTGCTACATTTCCTTTTCACTTGCGGCGCCTTTGCCATCCTGTGTGTTTCCAAAGGGCCCATGGCTGCCATTGTGGCGGCGGCTTTGGGCCTTACCCTGCTGCTGGGGCTATTTTTGCGGCAAACAGGCTGGCGGGGACTACTACTGGGCGCGGCCCTGGGGCTGGTGTTTGCCGTATTCTATTTTGTGCTGTTCAGCAGTGGGGCCAGCAGCAGCACGCAGTTTAGCAGCTACGGTACTCTGGAGGCCGGTTTTTTTGGCGATTTCCTTAGGCAGTTGGCCACAGAAAATGTGATGCTCTCCCGGCTGGCCATCCCAATATTGTATCTGGTGCAAACCTTTTTGATGATGCCCGCGCAGGTTCCGTTGTTCGTGCGGGGTCTGGGGCATGATTTACGCCGTTTTTCCAAGCTATCCCCCGAGCGGATGTTGTTTTATGCGGCAGGCATCGGCGGCACCCTGGCGTTTTTTGTGGTGCGCCACCCCCACATGAGCCAGGTGTATTTTCTGTTTACCGGGGTCTTTTTCATCACATTGCTGGCGCTGGGAAACCTGAAATTTCTGTGTGCCCCGGCGGCGCAAGCCCCAAAACGCAAAACAAGTACTCACCGTGTATTTGTGGGCATCGTGGCGGCTTTTGCGGCGGTGGGGCTTGTTACGGCCGGGTTTTTGTATACAAACCTTTTGGGTAGTGGTGCGCGGCGGCTGGCTTTCAACCTGGGAGTGATGGAAAAATACCCCTACGACGTGGTGATGAGCCCCGGCGAGCAAGAGGGTCTGGAATGGCTGCGAGACAACAGCCCCAAGGACATGATGTTTGCCACCAACCGCATTCATACGGGGCAACGGCTGGATGGGATCAGCAATTTCTATTCGGGGCTTTCGGGGCGGCAGGGCTTCATGGAGGGCTTCCAGTACGCCGTGACCAACATGGGGGTGTCGCAGGCATCGGTGAACGAGCGGCTGGCCGTGAATGAGGCGCTGTTCAGCGCCGCCACCCCACCGGAAGAGATTCTTCGTCTCTGCCGCCAATGGGGCATCACCCATCTGCTGTACAGCACCCAGTTACCGGGCGAGGAAAGCCAGCTTGCCTTCCTGCCCAAAGTGTTTGATTCCGACACCCTGCGCATTTATGAGATACCGGAGGGCAGTTGACAGTGGAAAGTGTGCGTTAAAGGGCAGATATGTGGGCAAATTATGTAGATGTAAAACACATTTGACCACACGGATGCTACAATGTACAGCTATTTTGATAGTCGATTTTGCCGTTTTCAGGTATTCTAAACAATAGGAGAGAATACTAAAATGGAAATTGGACAAAAAATACAAAAATTACGGGCGGAGCACAATCTGTCACAAGAGGAACTTGCTGTAAAGATTTATGTGTCTCGGCAGACTATTTCAAATTGGGAAAACGATAAAAGTTATCCCGATATTAAGAGTCTGCTGCTTGTTAGTAGTCTATTTAGTATCTCTCTCGATGCATTAGTGAAGGGAGATATTGAAGAGATGAAAAAGGAAATAAACGCAGCAGAAGTAACTGCATTCAAAAAAGAGGCAAATATTTTTGCTGGATTGCTGGTAGCAACCATTATTGTGCCGATACCTCTGTTTCACTCTCTAAAAATTGTAGGTTTGGGTATTTGGGGAATTATCGCTATTCTCTGTTTTTATCATGGCTTCAAATTGGAAAAGGCGAAGAAAAATTTTGAGGTGCAAACATACAGAGAAATTCTTGCTTTTTTCAGCAGAAAATCATTATCCACAGATGAAAAGAACCAAGAAAAAGGCAAAAAGATGTATCAAACAGTTTTTATACTGCTTGGTTGCGCATTGTTTACTGTTACCATCTCAATCATAATGATTTTGATTTTTAAATAAAATAGAATGTATGCAAATAAGTAGCTCCACCGCCGCATGGCACAAAAAAAGCCACCCCGTAGGGTGGCTTTTTTGCTGACCAAGATAGGGTTTAGAAATTTTGCACGTACAGCTCGAAGTAAGCTTGGGCATGTTTGCACACGGGGCAAAGCTCGGGGGCGCTGGGGCCGATGTGGATGTGGCCGCAGTTGGTGCAAATCCACACCTGCTCGCCCTCGCGGGTGAAAACCTTACCCTCTTCGATGTTCTTTTTCAGGGCCAGGTAACGCTCTTCATGGCGCTTCTCGATGGCGGCCACGCCTTCCATTTGGGCGGCAATGGCGGTAAAGCCTTCCTCGCGGGCGGTTTTAGCCATCTCGGCGTACATATCGGTCCACTCATAGTGTTCGCCGGCAGCGGCGTCTATGAGGTTTGTGATGGTGTCGGGCACTGCGCCGCCGTGCAGGGCTTTAAACCACAGCTCGGCATGCTCTTTTTCGTTACCAGCGGTCTCCAAGAAGAGGTTGGAAATTTGCACATACCCCTCTTTTTTCGCCTTGGAGGCGTAGAAGGTGTATTTGTTGCGGGCTTGGCTTTCGCCGGCAAAGGCGGCTTGCAGGTTGGCTTCTGTTTTTGAACCTTTCAATTCCATGTTCATTTGCTCCTTTCGTTTGGGTAGACCATGAATTGTATGCGTTTTCACGCGGTAAAACAGTTTAGGCCTTGTTCAGACGTTCCACCTGGGCTTTCAGCAGCTCATTCATCTTGGCGGGCAGGCGGCTGCCAAATTTGGCATACAGCTCTTCCACACCCTTGGCGTCCTCCAGCCACAGGTCTTTGTCTACACTCAGCAGGTCTTTCACGGTGTCCAGGCTGATGTCATCCAGACCTTCGATGTTGATGTCCTCCGCCTTGGGCAGGTAGCCAATGGCGGTTTCCACCGCGTCGGCCTTGCCGTTGCAGCGGTCCAGAATCCACATCAGAACACGCATGTTATCGCCGAAGCCGGGCCACACGAAATGGCCTTCATCGTCGGTGCGGAACCAGTTTACATTGAACACCTTCGGGGCGTTGGCGCCCAGCTTTGCGCCCATGTCCAGCCAGTGCTGCCAGTAGCTGCCCATGTTGTAGCCACAGAAGGGAAGCATGGCCATGGGGTCGCGGCGTACCACACCCACGGCGCCAGCGGCGGCGGCGGTGGTCTCGCTGGCCATGATGGAGCCTACGAATACGCCGTGCTCCCAATCGAAGCTTTGATACACCAGCGGGGCGGTTTTGGCGCGGCGGCCACCGAAGACGATGGCGCTGATGGGCACGCCCTGGGTGTTGTCAAACTCTTTACTGATGCACGGGCAGTTGATGGCGGGCGCGGTGAAGCGGCTGTTGGGGTGGGCGCCCTTCTCGGTGCTGGTTTTGCCGTTCCAGGGTTGGCCCAGCCAGTCGATGCCGTCCTCGGGCGGGTTTTTGTCCAGGCCTTCCCACCACACGGTCATGTCGGCTTTGTTTAGCACCACGTTGGTGAAGATGGTGTTTTTCTTGGTGGATTCCAGGGCGTTGAAATTGCTTTTGGCGTTAGTGCCGGGGGCCACGCCGAAGAAGCCGCTCTCAGGGTTGATGGCATACAGGCGGCCATCTTTGCCAATGTGCATCCAGGCGATGTCGTCGCCCAC
>CAYYLW010000020.1:0-24238 GCA_964472465.1 uncultured Oscillospiraceae bacterium
CCAGGATGGTCTACGCCTGCACCCGTTGCCTGCGTTCTGGCAAGGTTCAGCGCGCGGTGTAAACAAAGCAACTGCTACAAAACCCGAAGGCATTGCCTTCGGGTTTTTGCATACCGGTGTAGGGGATATTTTGGGCAAACAGGGCGGTTTTAGGGCCGTGCGGGGGGGCACTGTTTTGGTGCGGGCCTTGGCGGCAAGGCCCAAAAGCAGCCAGGGCACCCCGCGCGGTGCAGCACCGCACCGCTATTTTTTAAAGCTGTATTCCGTGCCTTTGCGTATGCGCGCAATGTTGCCGCGGTGCATGAGGACGATGAGCCCGGAGATGACCAGGGCACAGAGGGTGGAAAAGAGGGGCAGGCGGTGTAGCACCAGCCAGGCCCACAGCCAGGTGGCCACCGGGTATAGCGAGATGCCCACCACCGAGCCGAGGGACACCATGCCGCTGAGCTTGAACAAAAGCAGGAACACCGCCACCAAAACCAGGCAAACCACGGGGGAGAGGGCCATGATGACCCCGGCCGAGGTGGCGATGCCCTTGCCGCCCTTAAACCCGAAATACAGCGGGAACATATGGCCCAAAATAACGGCGATGCCCCCGATATAGGCCCCGTAGAGGATGTCTGCGCCGGGGCAGAGCAGCCAAAACAGCAGCCGCCCGGCCATCACGGCCAAAGCGCCCTTGGCGGCGTCGCCAAACAGGGTGAGGACGGCGGCTTTTTTCCCAAAGTTCCGGGCCATGTTCGTCATGCCCGCGTTTCCAGAGCCCAGGGTGCGCACATCGGTTTTATAAAGGCCTTTGCTGATGATAACGGCAAAACTGATGCTGCCCAGCAGGTACCCGGCCAGGGCACAGGCCAGAAGCGCAATGGCAAAATTCATGCGTGTGGTTCCCCCTTTGGTTTTTATTCCTGGGATAGTATACCATGCCGCCCAGGCCCATGCAAGGCGGCCGCGCATTGACAGGCTCTGCGTTTTCCCCTATGATGAGGAAACGCTGGCAAGGAAAGGACGGTTTGCTTTTGTTTAATTTTTTTCAGGGTGGCATCTTGATGGTGCTGGCCCGTATTTTGGCCTTTGGTACGGCCATTCCCTTCCACGAAGCGGCGCACGCCTTTGTCTCGGATAAACTGGGCGACCACACCGCCCGCGACATGGGCCGCCTGACCCTGAACCCCTTAAAACACCTGGACCCCTGGGGCCTGGCCGCCATGCTGCTGATTGGTATTGGCTGGGCGAAGCCCGTGCCCATCAGCACGGCGGGCTACAAAAACCCCCGGGTGGGCATGGCCATCACGGCGCTGGCGGGCCCGGTTTCCAACCTGGTGCTGGCCTATGTAAGCATGATGACCTACAAGATGGTGCTGTATGCCGCCCTGGCGGCCACGGGCAGCATAAACGGCACGGTGGAGGCCGTGGGCACTGTGCTTTTGTACCTCACCGCCATCAACATCAACCTGGCGGTGTTCAACATGCTACCCATCCCCCCGTTCGACGGCAGCCGCGTGTTTGGCCTGGTGCTGCCAGAGCGGCTGTATTTTAAGGTGATGCGCTACGAGCGGTTCATCATGTTTGCGGTGCTGGTGCTGGTGTGGGGCGGGTTTTTAAGCAAACCCCTCAGTTGGCTAAACCAGTGGATTCTGCAAGGGGTGGACTGGGCCACCGGCTATATCGACTTGCTGTTCCGCCTGGTGTTAGGGGGCTAACGCGCTAACGCGCAGCTTGCGGCTTGCTTTTTTCCGCGCGATGGTTTATAGTATTTAAGCAGGCTTTTTGCCTGGCCGAGGTGGGCTTTTCGCCCGCGGTGAGGGAGCTTAGCTCAGCTGGTAGAGCACATGCTTGACGTGCATGGGGTCAGGGATTCGAGTTCCTTAGCTCCCACCAAATAAAACCCACAGAATATCGCAATGAATTTGCGTGCCCTGTGGGTTTTGTATTTTTATATGTATAGAATAGAAAGGTGGCCGGGAGATGGTTTTGTATTTTTCGGGTACGGGCAATAGCCGGCATGTGGCGCAGCAAATTGCCGAAAGAACGGGCGACACGACAATGTCCCTCAATCTCCTCATCAAGCACAACAAAAAGGACGCGCTACAGGCCGGCGCGCACCCCTTTGTGTTCGTGTGCCCGGTGTATGCGTGGCGGATACCCCGCGTGGTGGAGGAGTATATCCGCGAGACCCCGTTTGAGGGCACAGACAAGGCCTATTTCGTTCTGACCTGTGGCGGGGAATCCGCCAATGCCCTACAGTATGTCCGCAAACTGTGCGTCCAAAAAGGCTGGCAGTTGCAGGGCTTTGCCGAGATTGTGATGCCGGACAATTATATTGTGATGTTTCCCGCTTTGAACCGGGAGACCTGCCAAGAACAACTGCGCCAGGCGGAAGAGCAGACGGGCCGCTTGGCTGCCAGCATTGCGGCGGGGGAGCGCTTCACCGTCTGCGCGGAGAAGGGGCTACTGGGCAAGCTGGAAAGCGGGGCCGTGAACGGGATGTTCTACGCGATGTACGTGGGCGCAAAAGGCTTTCACGCGGGGCAGGCATGCAACGGTTGCGGCAAGTGTGCCACGCTATGCCCGCTGGGCAATATTCACCTGCGGGAGGGCCGCCCGGCCTGGGCCAGCCGCTGCACCCATTGTATGGCCTGTATCTGCGGCTGCCCCACGCAGGCCATTGAATACAAAAACAAGACGCAGGGCAAGCCGAGGTACCAGTACGAAAGTTTTTGCTGAAGGGGACGCTAGCTGGCCGCCCGCATGGCGTCCTTTTCCACCGCGCTGAACACCCGGCGGGAAAACAGGCAGATGACCAGCGAAGCCAGCGCCGCGCCCAGGGTGACCAGCCAGGCGGGCAGGTTTTGGTAAAGCAGGCCGTACATGGCTTGGCCGATGGGCTGCGCGCAAAGGGAAGCCGCCATGAGGCAGGAGATGACCTTGCCCACCAGTTCGGGCGGGGTTTCCAATTGCACATAGGCCAGTAGCTGAATGGAAGCGGCGGTGGCGGCAGACATGATGATGGCGCAGCAGACGGTAACGGTGCCGTAGGCCAGCATCACCGGAATACCGGGTAGCAGCACCAGGGCCATGGGCACCATGGTAAGGGCGCTGATGATGACAAAGGTAGGGGCGCTACGGATGCTCAGGCGCTTGCCCATCACCCCCACAAAAATGCCCCCCAGCAAGCCGCCCGCGGCCAGCCCCCCCTGGCAGTAGCCCAGAAGCTGGTCGCTGAGGGAGAGGGTGCCGGTGACGATGACGGGCAGGCCCACCATCAGCATCGAGGAGAGGAAGAGGTTGATGAACATGGTGATGATCATCACTTGCAAGAGGATGGGTTTTTGATGGCGGATATAGCCAAAACTCTCGCTTAAATCAGCCCGCACAAGCTGCACCACGCCGCCTGTTTGTGTACGGGGGCTGTGGGGGATACGGATGAAAATTTCCATGATGGCGGAAAAGAGAAAGCAGAGAATGCTGACAACGAGGATGGGCCCAAGGCCGAAACGGCCCATCAACATGCCGCCCACAATGGGGCCCACCAGGCCGGAAAGTGCGCTAATCTGGTTGATGACGGCATTGCCGGGCAGCACTTGGTCTGCGCTGAGCAGGGCGGGGATGCTGGCCTGCACAGCGGGCTGGTAGGTGCCTTGGATGCCATACAGTAGCATCAGGGTCACCACCATCAGCGGCACCAGCGGGGCAAGGCCCAAAACCAGCGTAAAAATAAGCACCAGCAGGGCCGTGCCAAAATCCAGGAACACCATGATGTTGCGCTTGTTGGCGCGGTCGGCCAGAATGCCCCCCACCAGCGACATCAGCACCATGGGCAAGAACGAGCAGGCCAGCACCAGCCCAAAAATGGCCGCCGAGCCGGTTTGCCGCAGCAGGTACAGCGGCAGGGCAAAACGCAGGATGCTGTTGCCAAACAGTGAGATGATTTGCCCCAGTACCACCAGGGTGAAGTCTCGGGTGAATAGACGGGACTGTGTTTGTGTTGTCTCCATGTACATTCTCCTTTTAATACCGAACGACGGTATGTATTAGCTTTTAAGAATCTGCCCACGGAAAACCGGGGGCAGCCTGTTGAAAATTGCGCCTTGCGGCGAAAAAGTTTAGCGGGCGGAAACGTTGTGCTGTTGGTGCAAAGTGGTGTAATGCCGCAGAACGCGGATGGTTTCCTCATTGATGAGCACGGCCTCAATGCCCAGGCATTTGAGTAGGTACTGCAAAAAACGGCATTTTTGTTCCACTTCATCTGGGGTGGCAGGGCATACCATGGGGTTTAGCCATACATTCATCAGCATCATAAAGCACTCGGCCAGTTCTTTTGGGTAGGGCAGGGGCGGCAGAGAGCCATCCTCAATGCCCTGCTGCAGTATGGGGTATATCCAGTTTGGGGCTATCTCCTGCACCGCTTCCCGCATCTGCAAGGCCAGCATTTGGGGGTTTTTCATCATGTCTACCGAAAGGGAGAACAGGTTTTCCTGGCTCTCGTCCACTGTGGTCGCCATCAGCTTTTGCAATTTTTGCAGGCCGCTGAGGCGGCTGTCCTGCACAATGCTGCGCAGCAACTCCTCCCGGTCGTAGGTAATCTCATCCATCACGGCGTACAAAAGTTCCTCTTTGCCGTGGAAATGGTGGTAGATGGCACCCTTGCTCAGGCCCCCAAGTTGGCCGATGATATCCTGGATGGAGGTATTGTCGAAGCCGTTTTGCATAAACAGGCGGCCGGCGGTCTCCACTATTTTTCGTACAGTGGTTTCGGGGTGCTTGTTGCGTGCCAAGATGTTCAGCTCCTTTTACATACCGCTGGTATGTAATGTACCACCCGGGGGCTCGTTTGTCAAGCGGCAGGGGCTACATATACTCCTGCTGGGGGTCCAGCAAACGGGAAATGTCGTTTATACCAAAGCTGAGCAGCACCTTTTTTAGGTGCTGGAAGGCGCTGAGGTAGATGTCTTGCAGGATATCGGCGAAGGCGTCGTGCTGCTGGTTTTGCAGGTAGCTTAGCGCCTTTTGGCACTGGGTGTGTAGCAACGCGTCGTGGGTAGGGTCCCGCCGGGTGAAGGAAAAATAAAACCCCCAGCCCAGCAGCCCCCGCAATTGGGTGTAGATGGTGCGTAGCCCTGCGTAGGGTTGCGCTTCTAACAAGCTGGTGAAGAAAATATCCGGCAGGGTGGCGTTCCCCGGGCGGTTCACATCCTCGGCAATGCGCTGGATTTGCTGGGCGGTGAGCCGCCCCACGCCCAGTTGGGCCGTTTTGTGGCAGGTGAGCACGATGAGCTGTAAGGCACTTAAAAAAGTGTAGGCGTCCTGCTGGGCGGAGTGATCCGGGATTTGGAACTGGGTAACTTTGGCGCGTTCCAGCGTAACAAGAGAGCCTTTTCCGTTGATGGTGTGCACCAGCCCCACGGTGTTTAAAATGGAGAGGGCATGCATCACCGTGGTGGGGGAAGCGCCGTACTGCTTGCAGAATTGTTCAATGCTGGGCAGCAGGGCCTGGTCCTCATATACGCCGGTGCCAATTTTCACAATGATGTCACGTGCAATCTCTAGATATGCGTGAATGCGGCCTTTTTTGGCATCCCAGGTGAAGTTCTGCTGGGGCAATGCCGCAAACTGAGGGTAGGTCTGGCTCAGGCTGGCAAGGTATTTTTCCACCTTTTTGGTGAGATTGTTGAGGCTGTTTTCCACATCCAAATAGATGCCGCTGTAGTCGTTTTGCATGATGAGACCCGGTAGCCGCTCCGGCACATGACGCATAAATTCAAAAAAATCGTCATAAGGGTTTTTCAGGCCTGCCAGCACCGGAATTTGGGCATAATTCTCCATGTCGATGCACAGGTCGGTCAAAAGTGAGGAATTGTATTTGGCAACAATTGACTGGAAGATGCCGGCACCCACCCGCCACTGCGCTTTGGGGGAATGGCCCTCCATGCCGCGGGCGGCCTTGGCCATGCGCTGTATATCGGCCGGGGTACACAGCAGGGCCCCATAGGCCAGGATGTGGGGGAAAAGCTGGGCCATGGTGTGGTATAGGTCTACCAGGGCGTCTTTTCGTGCCAGAAGCTCCCGCACGGCCAGCAGCCCGTCGTCGCCCTCAGGGCTATAGATAACCACGGCATTTTTCCGTATCTCGGTTTTGATATAGCCCTCGGCCGCCATGTGCTTTAGCACGTCTTTCACAGTGCGTATCCCTACGTTGTACATCTCCACCAGTTGCCGTATAGAGGGTAGGCTATCGCCCGTGCGTAAGTGCCCAATATGAATTTGGGTGGTGAGGGTTTGGTAGAGGTACCGGAAAAGCGTATTTTTATGCTCCACGATAAACACATCCTTCAAAAACTACTGGAAAAAAGAACACCTCACTATACCATATGGTAGGGCAAGAATCCAACTTGCTATGTGCAAACATGCCCAGTAGGCGGCTTGATTTTTGACGACATAAACAGTATAATAACGGCAACATTCGGCACGTACACAAATGGGTGGATACGCAAGGAATGTATTAATGGAAAAGAGGGTTCTGGGAATGAAGTATGAGTTAACGCCCGATCTGCTTACAGGAAATGAAGCGATAGATCGTCAACATAAGGCTTTGTTCGATGCCATCAATAGCCTGATGAGCGCCTGCTCCCAGGGCAAGGGCCGGGAAGAAGTGGTCAAAGCAGCACAATTTCTTTTGCAATATACGACCACTCATTTTGCCGACGAAGAAAAATTACAGCGCGAAAGTACATACCCAGACTATGCCAACCACAAAAAATATCACGAGCATTACAAGGGCGTGGTAAAAAACCTGGTGGATAAAATGAAGGTGGAGGGCGCCACTATTGCCCTGGTGGGCGAGGTGAACGTGGTGGTGGTGCAATGGCTGACAAACCACATTAAGAAAGAGGACCAAAAACTGGCCAAGCACTTGAAAACCGCGTAACGAGGAACGCCTGAACATGATGAATAATGAAGCGTGCGCCAGCCAAATGAGCCCTGGCGAGTGGCAAGCCCTTGCCCTTCGCCCGGAATTTTTGCTGGAGTTTCTGCACCGTGTCTTGAAAAACGTGGATCCCCGCTTGGCAGAGCACGAGCGTCAAGCGGCTTTCATGGTATTTAGCATGGCGGATGTACACGGTGGCATAGGGCCCGCAAAACTGCGGGAGTTGTTTCTGCTTGCCTTTTTACATGACCTGGGCGTTCTCCTGGCAAGCGATGAACTGGAGACGATTTTCGAGGATGAGTGCCGTGTGCCTGCGCGGCACGCCGTGTATGGTTATTTGCTGTTTAGGGAGATGTTGCCTGGGCGACTAGCCGAAGTGGTGCGCTATCACCACACGCCCTACTGCGAAATGGTGCGCTGTGTGCCGCCCGAAATAGCCCTGTATGCACAGATGCTTCACCTGGCAGACAGGGTGGCGGTTCTGGCAAGCCACCATGGCCGCAGCACCACAGAACTGGATACCTTCATCACCGCTTGTGGGGCGGAGGTGTTTAGCAAGGATGTGGCGCGGCTGTTCCGCTGGGCGGATTTTACCCACGACATCTGCCACAAAGTAAAGTCAGAGATCTATTTGCTGGAAGGCCAGGAGAGGAACTATTTCCCGGAACCAGCCGAGCTGGAAGGTTGCTTGCGTCTACTGGCTTTCTTGGGGGATGGGAAGAATGGCCGCCCGCCCGTTGCCACGGCCGTGCGTGTGGCCGCCGCCAATAAGATGGCCGTACTGTGGGGGCTTGAGAATGAAACAACCGCCCAGTTGCATTACGCCGCCATGCTGATGGACATAAAGCGCCTGGATGCGCGCGCCCAGGGTGTGTATACCCGCCGGGAGCTGTTGGATGGTTTTGCACAAAGGGAACTGCTGGAGCTGCTGGAACTGGCAGACCGATGGCAAGAGGGGAAAGGCCCTCCATCCAGTGCGGCTTTATGCGAAGGGCAAAAGGGCGCCGCGGTACTGGCACTGGCCACCCTTGTGGGCCAGCAATATGAGACGGAAAGCTACCCCGAGGCCGACGGTGTATTAAATGTAATAAAGGAAGAGGGCGAGAAAGGCCGGCAGTGCAAAGAGGTGGTGCAGCTTTTTGCCCAGCACGCACCGGCCATACTGGCGGCCTGTACCACCGCCAGCGAATGGGCCCTGGCCAGGCGGGGGAATATACGGGCAGGCGCTGAAACCAGCGGCGGCCTAGAGGTATGAAGGCAAAAAACACTAACATGGTATGCACGCGCAAAACGAAGAGGGATTGTGCAGGAATATTGGTGCTCGTTTTCGAAAAAGAAATACGCTGGAGGAATTAAAAAATGAAAAACTTGAAAGTGGGCGTGCGGTTAGTTCTAACCTTCGCCATCGTGATTGTGCTGGCGCTGGCCTCTGTGATTGTAGCTGTTGTGGGCCTAAGCGACGCCACCAAGCAGGTGAACTCGTTCATCACGGGGCCATATGTGGAAAAAGACCTCGCGATGGAAACGATGGATTTGTTCAAGAGCCAGCAAGCGGAAATATACCGTATTATCGCGTATGATGACCAAACCATCATGGAAGATGCGGCGAAAAAGGCCGAAGAATACGGCAACCAGATTCAGGCCAACATCCCCTTGCTGAAAGAGAGCTTTGAGGGCGATGATGTGGTGATCAACGAGCTGGAGTCCCTGCTTTCGGAGATTGGGCCCCACCGCCAAAAAGCCATTGAGTTGGCCCTGAACCGCCAAAATGCCGAGGCCTTGGTGTATATCACCGATAACCTGAAAGGCCTGTGGGACCAGACTATGACTTCGCTGGAAAAGGTAGTGGAAATAAGCGACAACAGTTCCAGCCAAACCCTGGCCGCCATCACCAGAAGCGGCAACCAAACCAACCTCGTCCTCATCGTGTTGGCGGGCGTCAGCCTGGTCATCAGCCTTACCATGTGTCTCATTTTGGTGCGTAGCATCACCGTGCCCCTGCGGGAGATTGAACGTGCCGCCAGCCAGGTGGCCGACGGCAACCTGGATACCCGCATCGAATACAAATCCAAAGACGAACTGGGGCAGCTTGCCGATAGCATGCGCCTAATGTGTGGTCGCATTCAAGTCATCATCAACGACCTAATTCAAGGGCTTAGCGCCTTGGCAGACGGGAACTTCCTGGCAGAAAGCACCGTGCCGGAGTCCGATTACCCGGGCGATTTCATCAAGCTGCGTGAAAACACCTACCGTCTCATCATCCAGCTCACCGAGACCTTGCAGGGCATCAACCAATCTTCAAACCAGGTTTCCTCTGGCTCTGAGCAGGTGGCCGGCGGCGCACAGGCCCTGGCACAGGGCGCCACTGAGCAGGCTTCCAGCATCCAGGAACTGTCTGCCACCATCGCCGAAATCTCCGAAAAGATCCGCGAGAGTTCTGAATCGGCAGGCACGGCGTCCAACCTGGTTTCTTTCACCGGCGCCAAAGTGAACGAATGCAATACCCATATGCAGAACCTGGGCGAAGCGATGGAGGAGATTAAACTTTCTTCCCAGAACATTGGCAAAATTATCAAAACCATTGAGGACATTGCCTTCCAAACCAACATACTGGCGCTGAATGCGGCTGTGGAAGCGGCCCGTGCGGGCCAGCATGGCAAAGGCTTTGCCGTGGTGGCAGACGAAGTGCGTAACCTGGCCAGCAAAAGCGCCGCCGCCGCCAGTGAAACCAACACCCTCATCGGTAGTTCCATCAGCACTGTGGCACACGGCACCACCCTGGCGGAAGAAGCGAACCAATCTTTGCTGGAAGTGGTGGAAAACGCCAAAGAGATTGAACGTATGGTGGCCAACATTGCGGAAGCTTCCAACATGCAGGCCGTTTCTATTGAGCAGATTAGCGAGGGCGTGAACCAAATTTCCAGCGTGGTACAGGCCAACAGTGCCACGGCCGAGGAATCGGCGGCGGTGAGTGAAGAACTTTCCAGCCAGGCAAACATCCTGCGCCAGATGGTGGGCAAATTCAAACTGAAGGAGATTGAGGCCCCGCAGCGGCAGGCACTGCCCCAAGCCAGCGTGCCGGAAAGCCACAGCAGCTATCCTTCCATGAACAGCGGTGGCGGCGGCATGATTTTCTAAAAATGGCTATTTATAGTATTAGCTATGTCATAGAATAAAATAGACATGGGACCCGGCTGTGATGCCCCCAGTGAACAGCCGGGGTCCCTTGTCTTTTTGATGAAACAACCGTGGTGCCTGCGCCGCCGCAAAGGGCCGGTTTTGTTATAAGTGCCGGGAAGTATGGAAAAGCAAGGAGTATTGATAGAATGAAAATACGCAAAATAGCAGCAGCGGCCCTGGCGGCTGTGCTGCTGGCGGGCTTTGTGGGCTGTACACAGCCTGCGGCGAACAGCGCTGCCAGCGGCAGCGCTGTGGCGGGGGGCGTGGGGCAAACGGCCCTCGACCCCAAAAAGCCCGTTACGCTTACGCTGTGGCATTACTATATTGGTGAAAACCAGCAGGCGCTGGGGGAAGCGGTGTCCCGCTTTAACCAAACCGTGGGCATTGAAAATGGCGTGGTGGTTACTCCGGCCGCAAAAGGCAGCATCGCCGAACTGGAAGAGGCCGTCACCAATTCGGCCATGGGTGTGATTAATGCAGACCCCATGCCCGATATTTTTTCCTCCTACCCAGACAAGGCTTTGGAGATAGACGCCTTGGGCAAAGCGTGTGATTTAAACCAGTACTTCACAGACGAGGAAAAAGCGCTGTATGTGGAGAGCTTTTTGCAGGATGGTATTTTCAGTGGGGGGCGTATGCTGCTGGTGCCCATGGTGAAAAGCACCGAACTGCTGTATGTGAATGCCACGGCGTTTGAAGAATTTGCCGCCGAGACAGACGCCACGCTGGAAACAATGGCCAGCTGGGAGGGCGTGTACGAAACAGCCCGGGCCTACTACCAATGGATGGACGCAAAAACCCCCGATATTGCCTGGGATGGGAAAGGCTTGATGGGGTTTGATTCGGTTGCCAACTATATCATTATAGGCAACAAGCAAATGGGCGTGGACGTGATTGATGGCGAAGGCGGCCAAGCGGTGCTGCGGGAAGAAACACTGCGCCGCCTGTTCGATATTTACTTCAAGGGCTACAGCCTGGGCTATTTCAATGCTGTGGGTAAATTCCGCTCAGACGATATCAAGGCCGGGGAACTGGTGGCTTATGTGGGCTCTTCCTCGGGCGCGGCCTATTTCCCCACCTGGATAGACCGGGGCAACACCGAGTTTCCCATCAGCTTTACCCCCATGACCTACCCTACGTTTGAGGGGGGCAAACCCTATGCCATTCAGCAGGGGGCGGGTATGTGTGTGGCAAAGTCTGACCCACAAAAAGAAGAAGGGGCCGCCCTATTCTTAAAATGGCTGACCGCACCCGAAGAGAATATCGGTTTTGCCATGACCACAGGCTATCTGCCTGTACAGCAGGCCAGCTATGAGAGCCAGCAGTTTAACGATGCGCTGATGGAGATGCGCCAGGGCGATGAGGCGAAGATGAATGTGGCTGGGGTATATGAGATTGCTTTGCAACAAATTACACAGGCCGATACCTATGCGGCCAAACCGTTTGAGGGTAGCTATGAGGTGCGCAGCATTTTGCAATCCACCTTGATGGATGCGGCCGTGGCTGGGCGGGAGGCCGCCGACGCGCTGAAGGCCCAGGGCCTAAGCGAGGACGAGGTTCTGGCAGAGCTGGATGCAGACGCTGCTTTTGCCGGTTGGCTGCAAGAGGTGCAGACGGCGCTGGATGGAAAAGGTGTGGCGCACAGTAGCTAAGAACACATATTGCCTGGGGGAGCCCGTACATCCACTATGAAAAAGAGCATTACACTTCGCACAAGGCTGTTCACCATGATGGTTCTGCTGGTTTTGTTGCAGGGCCTTGCTTTGGTGATGGCTCTTGTGGCTTCCAATGTATTTTACCGCCTGGATGCCGAGGCGTTCCGCCTGTTCAACAGCACGGTAAGCGCCCGGGTATCGGCTTTTGATAAAGACGTGGGGCAGCTGGTGGGGAACATGGCCCAAGAGACCCAGGACCTGAGCGATGCGCTGGAAACCATCGCCCATGAAAATGAGACGGAGCCCCAGACGCTGTATCAAAATGACGACACCTACACCCAGCTGGCGCTGAAAGGTAGCGAAAGCCTGATGCGCCTATTACACAACAACAACATCACCGGTGCGTTTTTCGTTTTAAACGGTTCCAACTCGAATAAAAACGACCCCGGCGCTCACTCGGCGGTGTTCATCCGCAACTCTGTCTCCAGCAAAAGCTCCCAGGATTCCAGCACCTTCTGGCTGGAGGTGGGCCCCGCAGTGGTGGCACAAACCAACCAGATTAGCAGCAGTGTGGCGTGGAAACTGGATATGAAGCTGCAAAATGGAGTGACGGATTTTTACGAAAAGCCCATACAGGCCGCAGTGGAGTACCCAGGGGCCGAAGTGGAGCGGTATGGCTATTGGTCTACCCCCACAGATATTTTGGGGGACAAACAACAAACCATCTGCTACACCATGCCTCTCATCAACGAGGTGGGAGAACCCTATGGGGTGCTGGGCATCGAAATCTCCCTGCCGTATTTCACCCAGAACTACCTGCCCAATATTGAACTGCCCTATGAAAACAGCTTCTATATGGTGGCGCCTTTCGGGCAGGAAACGCTGTCGCTTAACTGGTATATCCCCGGCGGGCCCCTGGCCCAGGTGTATGTGCACCAGGGCGACCAGCTGGCCCTGGCGGAAATGCCCAATTTAGGCCTTTACGAGACCAATGTGCAGGGCCTGGGGGAGACCTATTGCGCGGTGAAGAACCTCACCATGTACAGCCAGAACTCCCCCTTTGTACAGGAGGGCTGGTCCCTTGTGGGCATGGTGCCGCAAACCGCCCTGCACGAGGGTTCGGCAGGGGTGCGCCTCACGCTGATTGTAAGCATTGCCGCCACCACATTTGTGGCGTTCGTGGCCATTTTTCTACTGGCCTTTTTGGCCACCAGAAAAATCACCAACCTCTCCCGCTCGGTTAAGGGGGTGTCGCCCTACCAGGACATCCATTTTGAGCCCACCGGCCTGCGGGAGATAGACGAATTGACCAGTGCCGTTGAGATGCTGAATAAAAGCGCCATCAGCGCGGCCAACACCACCTCCAAAATTCTGGAGATGACCCTTTTGCCCATAGGTGGGTACGAACTGACCAGCGCGAACAAACACGTGATTCTCACGGAGTTTGTGTACGAATTGCTGGACATTCCGCCCGGCACCTTGATACCCAAGGAGGATTGGCCGGCGCTATTTGCCAGCCTCACCTCCTGCGCCGCAGAAGGGTACGAGAATATCTATCAGTTTTGCGATGCGCGCCGCAGCGAAGAACGCTGGCTGCGGGTGATGGAGACACCCACCAAAGAAGGTGTGGTGGGCGTTATTTTAGACGTGACCCGGGATATAGAAGAAAATAGGCGCCTAGCCCACGAGCTGGACTTCGACACCCTGACGCGGCTGTATAACCGTAAGGCCTTTGGCCGGGAGGTGCAGGCCAAAATTCACGCCAAGCAAGACGCCGTGGGCGCCATGCTGTTTGCCGATTTGGACAACCTCAAATATGTGAATGACACTTACGGGCACGATATGGGCGATAGGCTGATTGTGCGCGCAGGTGAAATGTTCCACGAGTTCAGCATCCATGGCGGGGTGGTGGCGCGTATCTCGGGCGATGAATTCGCCATTTACCTGCACGGTTTCCCAAACAAGAAAGAGGCACGGGAGATTATTCAGGATCAATACCGCCATCAGGAGGGCTTTACCCTGCTCACGCCGGACGGTACCTCCCAGCGCATCCGCTGCTCTTCGGGCGTAGCGTGGTACCCAAGCGACGCCGACAACGTGACAGATTTGCTGAAACTGGCAGACTATGCTATGTACGAGGCGAAACACCAAGAGAAGGGTTCTATTTTTGAGTTCAGCGTCGAATCTTACCACAAAAACGCCTATCTGCTGGAAAACCGTGAGGCCATCAACCGTCTGCTGGACGAAAAACTCATCCGTTTTGCCTTCCAGCCCATCGTGGATTTGCACACGGGGCAGATTTTTGCCTACGAAGCCCTCATGCGTCCCTTGCTGGAAAATTTTCGCTCTCCCCTGGAGGTGCTGAAAGTGGCGGCGGCGCAGTCCAAGCTGGGCCACCTAGAACGTCTCATTATCTTTTCGGCCTTCCAGGCAGTGGAGGATAACCTTGAAAACCTGGGAGACGCCACGGTGTTCATTAACAGCATACCCAGCCAGATTCTATGTGAAGAGGACCTGATGCAGCTACGACGCTTGCACAGCAAGACCTTCCCCCGGGTGGTGATTGAGATTACCGAGGCGGAAAACGATTCGCCCCAGCAGCTCAGCCGCAAGGTGAATTATATCAAGGAAAATGGCATGCGCCTGGCCATAGATGATTTTGGCAGTGGCTACTCCAACGAGGTGCGTATCCTAGCCATCCAGCCGGATATTGTGAAGCTGGATATGGAGATGATACAGGGGATTCACAAGGATAAGGACAAACAATTGCTGGTGCGCAACATCATCTCCTTCTGCCAGCCCAAGGGCATACGCCTCATTGCCGAAGGCGTGGAGGATGTGCAGGATTTGACCGAGATTATCCGCATGAACGTAGACTATGTGCAGGGCTATTACACCGCCCGCCCCTCCTTTGGTTTTGCACCGCTTCTAGAGGAGACCCGGCAGGAGATACTGGACTTGCAGCATCTGCGGGAAAAAGGGCCCTCCTAGCCGGTGGCAGTGCCCCCCAGTGTAGGCTGCAAAAAACTTTCCGTTTGCATACGGGCAGAGCCATGGCCAGGGTATTTCCCCGGCGGTGGTTCTGTTTTTTTTGCGCCCGGTTTCGCTTTGCTCTGCGCAGGAAGGCGTGCTACAATGGGGCAAGAACCAAATGGATGAGAAAATTTTTGGCAGGGTGAAGAGGGCGGCGGCTTTGTGTCGTTATAGTGTGTAGACGGCGCTGCCCAAAGCCTGCCGGACGATAGGCGGGAGGCAGAGATGGAACAGGCCGTGTACGACGAAATTTTGGGTGTGGCTAGCTTAGCAGGGGTTCTTACCCTGGAAAGCGGCGGCGAGATTTACAGGGTTGAGGAGATAATGAGTACCATCTCCCGCACCTTTGGCGCGGTACACTGCGAGAGCTATGCCACCCCCACCACCATTGTACTCACCGTGTTTGACGAGGGGGAAAAGCCTTACACCGTGATGAAGCGGGTGAGCGCTGGAGCGATTGACCTCAGCCGGGTGGATGCGGTGAACCGGGTGTCCCGCAAGGTGGCCGGCGGCGGGCTGAACCTGAGGCAGGCAAAAGAGGCCTTGCTGGGCATTCAAAAGCAGGGAAGAACCTCTCTGCTGGCCCGTACGCTGGCCTCCTCGGCGGCCTGTGCCGCCTTCGTGCTCATCTTGGGCGGCGGGCTGCGGGAAGCGGCCTGCGGGCTGGCGGCTGGGGCATTGCTACGGCTCTGTGTACAGGCCATTTCCCGGCTGGATGTAGGCTTCTTTTTCTTAAACCTCAGCGGGGGCGCTGCGGCCGCGGCTTTGGGCTGGATTTTTCAGCTTTTGGGTTTTGCGCCCGCTGGCAGCCGCCTAACCGTGGCCACCATGATGCTGCTGGTGCCGGGGCTGCTGTTTACAAACGCCTTTCGGGATATTGTGGCCGGGGACTTGGTCTCTGGCATCAGCCGGGTGTTTGAAACCCTGGCGGTGGCGGTGGCCCTGGCCTGCGGCGCCGCCATGACCTATGGGGCCATCAGCTTGCTGGCGGGGGTGGTGGCATGATAGCACAAGTGTTGCAGGCCTTTGTGGTGGCCACAGCGTTCGGGGTGCTGTTTGGGGTGCGCGGGCGGCATTTGCTGTTTGCGGGCGCCGCCGGTGCCCTGGCCTACCTGGTGTATCTGCTGGCCGCCCCGCTGGGGGTACTGCCCCAGTTTTTGATTCACGGCGCGGTGGCAGCGCTGATGGCCGAAATTTTTGCCCGGCTCTTAAAAGCCCCGGCCACCATGTATCTGGCGGCGGCGCTGGTGCCCGTGGTGCCAGGTGGCCAGCTGTACGAGAGTGTGCTGCTGGCACTGGATGGCTCGCCCATGGAATCGGCCTGGATGCTATACGATACCCTTTTGCAAGTGGGGGCCATCGCTGTGGGGCTGATGCTGGTTTCCAGTCTTTTAAAACTGTTACCCCGCACGCTGTTTTGGAAAAAGAAACACGATGCGGCCCACTTGGAAGAATGAGAAGTAGAGAGTGTAGTGAAACATAAAGGGAGGATACAGCGATGAAATGTGCTGTCTGTGGGTGTGAATACCACACGAATTTTTGCCCGGATTGTGGCTCGGCCCAGCCCCAAAGCGCCGTGTGCGTGGGGTGTGGACTCTCCCATGCGTTTGATTTTTGCCCAAGCTGTGGCACGGCGGGCAATGCCTTGGCCTGCCTCACAGAGAATGGCCTACAAGAGGTGCGGCCCACCGCGCCGGAAGCGCCCGGCGGCCACATGGCCCCTAGGGTGCCAGCCTATCCCCCGGCGGGCACCTATCCTCCGCCCCCCGTGGCGCAACCCCTGGGCAGCCAGCCTGTGCTGGGGCAGGCCGGCATGCCCAGTATGCCCAGCATTACGGTGCACAACACCAGCCTTACCGGGGACGCCAACACCGTGGTAACGTTGGCCCCCTGGCCCAGCGCACAGCCAGCCTACCCATACGCGCAAAAAAATAAACTGCTGGCCTTTATACTGTGCTTCTTTTTTGGCTTTTGGGGGGTACACCGTTTCTACACGGGGAAAATAGGCACAGGCCTCCTGTGGCTATTCAGCGGCGGCCTGTTTGGCATAGGCTGGTTGGTGGATGTAATCAGCATAGCGGCCGGGGGCTATCGGGATGCGAATGGCCAGTTTTTAAGTGCTTGACCCCCTGCATCGCCCTGGCCTCTTTGAAAAAGGCGGAGGGAAAGCCCGCGGAGACAGTCTCCTCTGGCTGCTACGCCAAGAGGTATAGGGCCAGTGCTAGCGTGGGGCAACCCACACCGGCGGAGGCCGGTTCCGCTGCCGCGAAGGCCCCTGTGGGCATTGTCCCATGCCCCGCTGAGGGCTAGCCGCCGGAGAAACCGTATTTTTTGCCAAAAGCCCCCGCCTGCGCGCGGGGGCTTTTGCTGTGCCCCGGCGCCCAGGGAAAAATAAGTATTTGTGCTCTGCCTGGGCCATTGGATGAATTCTATGCTATAATTTAGCCAAGAAATGCGGCAACGGGAAATGGGAGTGCGCTATGATAGTGTATGCAAACGGAGAACTGCAAAATCGGGTGGTGGATGGGCAGGAGTGCATCTGCTTTGCAGGGGAGGCAGAGCGGGAGGGGGCGCTGGAAGCCCTGGGCCTGCGGGAGAAGCCGGGCCCCCATGAAGAGGGCAATGCGGGCACCCGTATGGAAGGCCGCTACGGCTACGACTATATGCTGCTGGAGGTGCCCGCTGGGCCGGCGGCGGCTCCCAGCCGTACCGAGTTGTTCTTCACGGGCCGCTTGCTGTTGCTGGTGGGGGAGGAAAGCCAGGCACTGGCCTGCCTGCACACGGCGCTGGAGGGCTGGCAGGGAGACCCGCCCACTGCGGCGCGGGCCCTGCTGCTGTATTTTTCCTGCTTGATGGCTGGGGATGCGGCGTATTTGGAGGATGTAGAAGAGGAGATAGCCCACATGGAGGAAAAGGCTACGCAGGATTCACCTCCCAAGGGCTATACCCGGGAAATAAGCCAGATGCGGCGCAGGCTGATGACGCTGAAGCGGTACTATGAGTCCTTGTTTGACCTGCTGGAGGATTTGGAAGAAAACCAGAACGGTTTTTTTACCCCGGAATGCCTGCGTAGCTTGCATATTCACACCAACCGGGCAGCCCGCCTGGTGGGTACCATGGTGAACCTGCGGGAGTATATCACCCAGGTGCGCGAGGCCTACCAAAACCAGCTGGATTTGAGCCTGAATGGCACCATGAAACTGTTTACGGTTCTTACGGCCATTTTCTTCCCCCTTACCCTCATTGCGGGGTGGTATGGCATGAACCTGCGGATGCCGGAATATAGCCACCCCTACGCCTACCCCATGGTGATAGGCCTTTCGGCGCTGGTGGTGGCCGTATGCGTATATATTTTCAAACGGAAAGATTGGTTTTAGCCCTTTTCCCAAAAGCCCATAAACCAAAAGCTGCCCCGGTGGGGGGCTGCTTTTGGTTTATGGGCCATTAAAAACGCATATTTTTTGCACAGCCGTTTTTGGCAGCCGGCGGCGGCTATAAGCAGATGGCCTCTTTTTCGCCGCGCAGGTCCAGAAAAGCCTGCTCCAAAATTTCAATTACACGCAGGGCCTGCGCTGGGTCGGAAAGGCTGGGGCGCTTCGCCTCAATGCATTCGGCAAACTGCTCCAGCCCGTTTAGCAGGCTGTCCTCAAAGGGGATGTAGGGGCTGTATAAATCGCCGGAGCGCACCTTTGCCTCATAGTTGCCATACACCGCATATTCGGCGCTGTCAAAACTCACGCCCTTATCATAGATGGTGAGCTTTTCACTCTCCTTCACATCGTCGAAAACCATCATTTTTTTAGAGCCGGCAATGGTGATACGGCGCTCTTTGATGGGGGAAAACCAGGTGGATTTCAGCATGGCAATCATGGAATCGTATTGCAAGGTGAGATAGGTGAGAATTTCTTGCTCGCCAAACTGTTTTTGGCCGATGCAGTTCACCTTTCGCACCGGAATGCCGCCGCAGAGGTAGTCCATCACGGCCAGGTCGTGCACGGCCAGGTCCCACATGGCGTTCATGTTCCGCTTGATGTGCGGGCCAAGGTTTGTGCGGTTGGATTCAAAATAGACCAATTCGCCCAGTTCGCCGCTATCTATAATCTCTTTCATGCGCCGCACCACGGGGTGGTACACCATGATATGGTCCACATGAATCTGCACGCCGTTTTCTTCGGCCAGTTGTATCAGCAGCTTGGCGTCCTCGGTGCTGGTGGCCATGGGTTTTTCCATAAATAGGTGCTTTTTGCCGCGCAGTACGTCCCGCGCCACCGCTTGGGCGCCCCCGCGCAGGGCCACCGCAATCATGTACAAATCAGGGTCGCTGGTGAGCTCGGTATAGTCGGTGCAATATTTGACACTGTCGCCATATACGCTGCGGGCTTTTTCCAGCTGGGCCGGGTCGGCGTCACAGATGGCGCTCAGGTTAAAATATTTGCTACGGGCTAGGTTTTTGGCAATATTGGTGCCCCAGTAGCCGTGTCCTATCAAGGCTGCGTTTCTCATAGGTGACGTTCCTTTCACTGCTTTATTCGGGAATTTGAAACCCACACTTGGGGCAATGTCCATCATCGGCGCGCATGCCGCAGCGGCATACCTTCCCCAGTGGTTTGGCAGGGTTGCCCACCACCAGGGTGTAGGCGGGCACGTCTTTGGTTACCACGCTGCCCGCGCCCACCATGGCAAACTCGCCCACCGTGTGCCCGCACACCACGGTGCAATTGGCCCCAAGCGAGGCCCCTTTTTGCACAAGGGTGGGGGTGATTTGCCAATCTTCGCTCTGTGCCCGGGGGAAATAGTCGTTGGTAAAAGCGGCGTTTGGGCCCACGAACACCTCATCTTCCAGGCAGACGCCGCTATACACAGACACCCCGTTTTGTATTTTTACACGGTCTCCCACCTGTACGCCATGGTCTATGTACACGTCTTTGCTGAGGACGCAGTCCCGGCCGATGCGGGCCTCTTCCCGAACCTGCACGTTAATCCAAACCTGGGTGCCCTCGCCGATTGTCGCCTTTTCCGAGACATGGGCGCTGGGGTGAATATAAGGGGCTTTGCTCATGGCGTCCTCCTAGGTAAGGTAAGCGGTAACCGCGGCGCAAATTTCTTCAATGCCGGCCTCTTCCAGATAGGGGTGGAAGGGCAGGCTGAGCACGGTGCCGCATAATTGGGCGGTGTTTGGGCAGGGGTCCACTTGAAGGGGCAAAATATCGGCAAAAGCTTGTTGTTTCTGTAAGGGCAGGGGATAGTATATCATGCTGGGTATGTTTTTTTCTTTCAGGGCGGCGGCCAGTCCGTCCCGCTGGGCGGTATTTTCCAGCCGCAATGTGTACTGCGCCCAGGCCGATGCATAGCGCCCGCCGGCCAATGGGGTGGCCGCCAAGTGTGAAAGACGCTGGGTGTAGGCCGCCGCAACCTGGTCCACCTTTTTCAGTTCTTCATCCAGCGCCTGTAATTTCACGCGCAGTACGGCTGCCTGGAGGGTGTCTAGCCGGCTGTTTCGCCCAATCCGCACATTCACATACCGGTCGTTGCCTTTGCCGTGCGCGGCCAAAGAACGTATAAGGGCTTCCTTTTCGTCGTCGTCCGTGAAAATGGCCCCGCCGTCGCCATAACAGCCCAGCGGTTTTGCGGGGAAAAAGCTGGTGGTGGCGGCCAGGCCAAAGCCACCGGCGCGTTTGCCGTCCAGCGCCCCGCCAAAGCCCTGCGCGGCGTCCTCAAACAGTAGCAGGCCATGCTTTTGGGCCACTTTTTCCAGTTCGCCGTAGCTAGCTGGGCGGCCGAACAAATCCACAGCCAGCACCGCCCTAGGGCGCAGCTTACCCGCCGCCTTCACGGCCTGCACGGCCGCTTCTAAAGCGCTGGGGCAGAGGTTGAAACTATCGGCTTCCACATCCACAAAAATGGGGGTTCCCCCGGCCGCGCTCACGGCTTCGGCGCTGGCAAAGAAGGTGAAGTCCGGCACGAACACTGCGTCTCCCTCCCCAATGCCCCAGGCGCTGAACATCAGCTCCAGGGCGTCGGTGCCGTTGGCACAGGCAATGCAGTGGCGGCGTCCGGTGTAGGCGGCCAGCTCCTGCTCCAGCTTTCCAATCTCCCCGCCAAACACAAATGCGGCAGAATCCACCACGCTTTGCATGGCGGCGTCCATCTGTGGCTTCAGGTGCTGGTATTGCGCTTTCAAATCTCTAAATTGCATACGGGGTTTCCCACCTTCTATAAAATATGTAGTATAGAACAAAAGTAGAAAAAACGGACGGTTTTCCGCTTTTTGCTGGATAGCCGTTGTTTTTATTATACCATCCGGGCGTGCAATACGCAATCTCCCGCCCGGTGCAAAACGGTATGCCGCCTGGCCTAGGGGGCCGCCGCGCCCCACAGGGTATCCCGGTAAAAAGCCACGTCTTTGGCGGCTGGGGCGTGCACCGTTTCGGGGCGGGGCTGCAACAAAAACGTTTCTTTTTTGGCGGCGGTGTAGGCGGGCCACTGGCCGTTCACCGGTAGGCCTGTGTTGGGGTTGCCGGTGCGCACAAAATTCAGCCAGCGGGCGTGGGTTTCCTCCATCATTTGGCCGTGGGCCGGGTTTTTTAGCAGCAGTTTGGGCACGGTTTTGAACACAAAGATGAGTTCCACGGCGTGGGTGATGCCCAGGCCCAGCCTATCCAGCAGGGCAATGCGGTGGTTGAAATTATACAGCCACACCTGTTTGCCGCGGCGGCTCATCTCATCGGCAAACACATCGCCGCCAAAACGCAGGCCCATCTGTATCAGGCCGCGTGCCCTATCGGCCGGGGTGTGGCCGCCCCCCACGGGGAAGCGTTTCAGCACCTCGTAGGCGGCGGTGCCAAAGATGCGCAGGCAAAGCTGAATATACTCCTCCTCGGGGGTGTTTTTGGGGATGAACAAGGTGCCTTCGTCTGAGTTGAAGCCGGCCAAAACATCCACCTCGTTCACCTCGCCCTGGGTAAGGGCCTGGTAGGGGTTTTGGGGCAGAAGCTTTCCATCGAACACGGGCCAAAAATTGTAGCGCGCGGGGGTGAGCATATTGTCTTTGAACGCGCAGCCCCGGCACAGCAGGCGGGCGTCTAGCTTGCGCAGGCCGCTTAGGGAGTTACAGCGAAACCCGGCGGCATAGCTTTTGCTTTGCACAATGGCGGTGCCCCGGTTGCCGGGGTTCATGGGCGCCAAAATAGGCTGGCCTAGGATGTTGCCGCTTTGCATGATGGCCCGGTGGAACAGCCCTTTTGCCAACGGGCTAAGAATAAGCGAAGAGACGCTGAAGGCCCCGGCGGATTCCCCGCACACCGTTACACAACCGGGGTTGCCCCCAAAAAAGGCGATGTTTTCCTGCACCCAGTGCAGCGCGGCAATTTGGTCCAGCAGGCCGGTGTTCCCCAAAAAGCCGTGTTCTTCCTCCACCTTTTCAAAGGCCATAAAGCCCAGGGCCCCCAGCCGGTAGCTGATGTTCACCTGCACCACCCCGCCCCGGGCGAAGTGGCTGCCATCGAACACGGGCTTTGCGGGGGAGCCTTCCGAAAAACCGCCGCCGTGGATGTACACCAGCACGGGCAGGCCGCTGCCCTGTGTGGCGCTGGCGGGGGCCCACAGGTTTAGGTGCAGGCAATCCTCGCTGTGGGTGATGGAGGGGCTTATTTTTTCTGCGCCCTGCACGGCGGAATCCCGCAGCATGCGGCAATCCAGCGGCTGGCTGCGCGGCAGGGGCGGCCGGGGTGGCAAAAAGCGCAGCTTGCCCAGCGGTGGGGCGGCAAAGGGGATGCCCCGGAAAATGTTCACATCCCCCTGGCGTAGGCCAATTACGGGGCCCTGGTGGGTGTTGGCCAGCAGCTCTTCGCCGCTGGGGCGTAGCAGGGAAGTAAGGATATCTGGCATGGCGGCCTCCTTTTGGCGGGTGGGTGTTGTTTTAGCGGCCAGGCTTGTGTTTTACCCGTATTATACTATATAGTATAAAGGAAAGATAGAAAAAGAAATACCCTGGCCGGGTGGTTTGGGGGCAGGGTGTGTGCCCGCCCCCGCGCAGTGGGGAAACAGGAGGTTGCAGTGGGAAGTTTTGGTATTCTTTTAGATGTGCTTACGGTGGCGGCCGGGGTGTTTTTGATTGTGGCGCCGGGCAAGGCCTACAATATGGGGCGCAAGGAACCCGTGGAAATGCCCGCCAACTGGCCCATGAAATCCCGTTTGTTTGGGGTGTTTTTCCTGCTGGTAGGCGGGGTGTTCATCTATTTCTCCTATTTCGCCTAATGCGGCGCGCGCCCTGCCAGCCCGGCACATGAATGTAATGTGCGGAATATCGAATGATTCATGAAGCGAGACTGTTTTTGGCCGCCGAGGGGGCGCCGCTGGCTTGCTGATGATAAAAATAACGGTATGAAGATATATTGCTGCAATACAGTCTAAAAACGGCGGGGCCGCCCGCTGGGGCTTGACTGCCGCTTCAAAACACGATAACAACAAAGGGAAGCGGAAAATTTGCCGCTTTCTCTTTTTTTTGTAAAAAAAGCAGGGGGGAGACTTAAGTTTCCCCCGGCTGCGCCGATATAACAATTAGCGGCGCAGGCAGCAGCCCGCGCTGGCTGACGTAATGTGAACCCAGGTGAAACTCAGGGCCCGAGGATTGCCAGGGGAAACATAGTACGAAAAACTGGGGGCATGATGCCCCCAACCAAAAATTAGGGAGGATTAACGATGATTATCCAACACAACATTCCGGCGATTAACGCGCATCGTCAACTGGGCATCAACAATGCCAGCCTGCAAAAGAACCTGGAAAAATTGAGCTCCGGCTACCGCATCAACCGCGCTGCCGACGACGCCGCCGGCCTGGCCATTTCTGAGAAAATGCGCGCCCAAATCACCGGCCTGAACCGTGCTGTGCTGAACGCACAAGACGGCAGCAGCCTCATTCAAACCGCTGAGGGTGCTTTGCAGGAAGTGCACGGCATGCTGAACCGTATGGTAGAGCTGGCCACCCAGAGCGCCAACGGCACCATCCAGAGCGACGACCGCAAGAAGATCGAATCTGAGCTGACCGCCCTGAAAGACGAAATCGACCGTATCTCCAAAGCCACCAACTTCAACGGCATCCAGTTGCTGGACGGCAGCCTGAGCAGCAAAGGCGCGAACGGCGTTGCCACCTCTGTGAAACTGGAAGGCCTTCCCACCACCATCACCGGCGCCACCCAGGGCAATGTTGAAATCAACTTTGTCTCCATGACAGGTATCAATGCTGGTGAAAAGGTGAACTACCGCATCAGCTTTAATGATGGCACCTACAAAAACCTGGAGATTGAGTTTGGCACCATTGATGGCAATGGCCGGAAGGTGATGGTGAACGGCAAGGAGTACAAGATCTCAACGGCTACAGACGCCTCCCAGGCAGAGATGGCCCGTATTGTGAATGAGACACTGATGGACGATGCCGATTTTG
>CAYYLW010000021.1:0-24171 GCA_964472465.1 uncultured Oscillospiraceae bacterium
AAATCGTGTAGGCCCCTTAAAGGTCTCGAGGGTTCGAATCCCTCCTTCTCCGCCAAGCCCAGCCAACACCGCCGTGTGTTGGTTTGGAACCAAAAACATCGCATCTTCTTTTCGGGGAAGATGCGATGTTTTTCTTTTGCCAGAAAAAGGCTGGAGGGGGTCATCCCCTCCAGCACGGCTTCCATTAGGCCACCTTTAGGCGAGTCGGGGTCATATTGTGTCAGTGTACTCATAATAACATGAAGGCCATGCCCTGCATTGACCACACCCTCTATTTGCGGTATTCTGTATGGGTATATTTCCATTGTATCCCCCGGCCACAAAAAAACAGGCCACCCAGTGCGGCCAATTTTACTTATCAAGGAGGCTCTTTACTTTGAAAAATCTACTGTTTTTGAATGCCTGCATCCGCCCCCAAGAGCTGTCCCGGACCGAGGCGCTGTGCCGCAGCTTTCTGGACGCGTTGCCCGCAGGGCAATATGCCGTCACCGAGAAAAAGCTGGAAAGCATTCCTCTGGACGCCTTCGATGCCGCTGCCCTTGCCCAGCGGGATGCCCTGTGCAAGCAGGGCCAGTTCAGCCACCCCAGCTTTGCCTTGGCCCATGAGTTTGCGGCGGCGGACGCCTTGCTGGTGGGCGCCCCCTTTTGGGACCTCTCCTTTCCTGCCAAACTGAAGATTTACCTGGAGCATGTCTGCGTGGCGGGCATCACCTTCCAGTATTGCGAAACTGGCTTCGATAGCCTGTGCCATGCAAAAAAGCTACTGTACATCACCACCGCAGGCGGCGCTTTGGGCGAAGACAACCTTGGCTACACGTATGTGCAGCGCCTGTGTACCAGGGCTTTTGGCGTGCCTGAAGCCGCTTGCCTGGCCGCCGAGAATTTGGATGACGATCAGTTCCAGCCGGCGGCTATCATGGAAGAGGCCCACCAGAAAGCCCGGGCGTTGGCTGCCGTCTGGTAGCCCACATTCGGCGCCTATCCACAGCACATGAGCGAAGCTGCTTATGAGTGAATCAGAGCCAAAAAACCACCGGCACCTCTCTGAAAAAGAGGTGCCGGTGGCTTTTATACACAGTGGCATCAGGCTTGCTCTTCCAGCTCATTGTACCATTTCACGGCTTTTAGGTAACTGTCACTAATCAGGCTATCGGGCAGATTGTGCAGGTTAGCAAATTCACTGATGGCATCCCAGTTTGAGTACTCATAGTCACTATAAAACTGCACGATATCGGAATGGGGGCCGGTTTTGGTAAGCAAAGATAGGCGGATATCGTCGGCCACCGGCAGTTCTTCCATCAGCTCTTCCTTGCTTTTTTCTAGTGCGATGTGCAAAAGCGACAGCAGACCCACCAAAAATACATGGCGTACATCCCGCCGCGGCATAAAGCTGGGGGCCAGCAATTCGCCAAACTGGGCGCGAATCAACGAAATGCGCACCAGTTCCAGCGGTTTATCTGCAGTAATTCCACGCAAAGCCAGCATGGCAATCCATTTTTTCAGGCTCTCCTCCCCTATGTACGTTACCGCCATATCAATGGAAGAAACCTGGTTACGCAGGCCCAGCGCCGCCGAGTTGAGCAGGCGCAACAATTTATAAGAAAGCGCCACATCGGCGGAAATCACCGCGCTAATCTCTTTAAAATCCACATATTCATCGGTGCTGGTCAGTTTTAAAAGGCGGAAATAGTTCACCTTCATGGGGTCGATATCTTTGGTTTTTTTGGTTACCACCGGGGGCTGCTCAAAATAAAAGCCCTGGAATAGCATGTAGCCGCTCTCGCGGGCCGCCTCATACTCTGCGCCAGAATCCACATGAATGGCAATAAATTTTTTGGTGTTGTATTTTTTTAGGAACAGCCGCTGGGTGTCCCAGCTCATCCGCTTGGCATCCAATTTTACGAAACGTGCCAGATCCATCAAGTCTTGGGTGATATTATCCTCCCGCACCCCGGCCAAACAAAGCTGGTACCCCGCGCTAAACAGTTCTTGATACCGCTGCATCTCATCGCTGGTGGGGGCTTTATCCAGCATAATTTGCACCACAAACTTATCTTTGGGTAGGTTGTTTTGCACCGTTTTGTTGGTTAGCTGATAGGTGTAACTGATGAAATACTTGGCGTTATTTTGCATATCCCCCAGGCCCAGGGCATCCAGGCTTCGGTCAAAACTGGAAAGGGAGACAGAATCCCCCTTTTTTGCATCCGTTTCATTCCCACGGTCTATCATCTCATACCCATAGGTGCTGCCCGCAGAGGTGAGGATGGGCTGGATATTGATATACAGGTCTTTGAAGGTTTTGGCGTTGTCGTATTGATCCTCAAAGAAAATAAGACGATTGCGGCCGGCCTCTTTGGCTTTATACAGCGCGATATCTGCCTTGCGCAGTAGCTCTGAGTACGATTCTCCATGTTTTGGGAAAATGGCCACACCCATGCTCAAGGTGCAGGCCAGTTCTATATTGGGCATGGTGTAGGAAAGAAAAGCCGCCGAAAGCAGTTTTCGAAAGTGCTCTATCAAGGCCTCTTCCCCCAGGAAACGCCCGGCATCCTCAGAAAACAACAACACAAACTCATCCCCACCAAGGCGGTAAAGGTGGCCCTTGAACACACTTTCACTTTCCAAATGTTCGGTTAAGCGGCGCAGCATCACATCCCCGGTGTTGTGGCCGTAGGTATCGTTGATGCTTTTGAAATTGTCTAGGTCAAATATCGCCACAACCCCACAACAAAGGTCCTGGCGTATTTTCTCATGCAGCGTTTCAAAGTCATCCTTTAGTTTTTGGCGGTTGGGCACCTGGGTAAGGTGGTCTACATAGGCCAGGTTGTAAAGCTTGCGGTTGATGTCCCGTTCGTCTTCCACATCCCGCAGGGTCACCATCAGCCCGGGTATATCGTCCAGCCAATCCACCTTATTCGCAAACACGGAAAAAAGGCGTCCCTCGTAGTTATGAATATCATATTTAACAGGATATTCTTCCTCTTTTGCGCCTTTATTGGGGCATTTCCCCAATAAATCCGGGAAAAGGGTACCATAATCTTCATCGGCCAGCCCGTCATCCTGCCGAAGGGCTATGCGCGCTTTTGCAGCCTTGTTGAGAAACAGCACTTTTCCATCTTTTTCGCGCAAAACAACCACATCGGCGTCCTGTGCGTCCAAGGCGCTTTTCAGTACGGAATCCAGTGCTTTCCCTTTGCCAAATAATGCCATATATACCCCTGAGGTTTCGGAGTCTCCCGTTTCAGACTGCCAAAAATAATTTATTTATATTATATACGATTTAAGTGGTTTTGGGAATAGGATAATGCTTGCAAAATATGCCCAAAACCCTGCTACACAGGCTACCCACGCGCCAAGTATTCCAGGGGAAAGTAAAATTTTGTCACCACCCTATCTTTTATCTTAGAAATACTGTATAATATTTTGCGGTAAATCAAGATATCAGAATACAACAAGGCAGAACGCGCGGCGCTGACCAAGCTCACGAAGCCCAGCACGCCAGAAAGGAAACCGTGTCCATGCTGAAATGGGTGGAAGCCAAGCTGTACCCCAAACTGGAAAGCCACGAATTTTCCAGCAACGACGAAATGTATCTTTTCTTGTTACTACAGGCTGCCAGTGCTTTTGCCCTGCTGATGCATGTGTATTTGATGGTTCTTTTTCTGTTTAGCCAGGTGACCGTCATGGCCTTGGTCAGTTTTGCCAGTGTGGTGATGGATGCCATCATTTACCAGGTTTTGGTAAAGCACAGGGCCTACCGGGCTTCCCAGGTTTTGCTGGCTACCGAAGTTATTCTATATACCTTCCTCTTGGTATTGTGCGTGGGCAAAGGCAGCTACAGCATCATGTATCTGGTGCTGTTGCTCATCATACAACTGGTGTTGCCCGCCTTCCCTTTCGGCACCTTCGGGCACCGTATGATGTTGCTGCTGCTGATTTTGGCCGGAATGGTGGGTCTCTATTTTGCAGAGCAAAACCTCCTGCCCCGTTACATCATCAGCGAAACCACGCTAACGGTGCTGGCTGTTTCCAACTTAACCATGGGCTTTATTGGCACGGTGATAGAACTGACCATAGGCAATATCTTGAAACGGATGATTAGCGATTACAACGCCATGCAAATGCTGGCGCTGGAAAGCGAGGCCAATACCGACCCTTTGACAGGGCTATACAACCGCCGCTATGCGGAGGAGGTATTTGCCGGTTATGCCGAAAGCGAGGACGAACTCCCCTGCTGCCTTGCCATGATGGACATAGACGATTTTAAAAGTGTGAATGACCAGTTTGGGCATTCCTCGGGGGATATGGTGCTACGGGAAGTGGCCAATGTATTGCAGTTGCAACTGCGCAAAACCGACTATTTGTTCCGCTGGGGTGGCGAGGAATTTTTGCTGTTGCTGCACAATGTAAATCTACCCACCGCCTTTTTGATTATGGAAAAACTGCGGCTGGCTTTATCGTCTAAAACGGTATATGTAGACCCCAACATCATCCACTTCACTGTCACCATTGGCCTGGCCAAAATGAACCGAAAAAACATACAAGGCAGCATAGAAAAAAGTGACGAATGCCTTTACCTTGGCAAACGCAGCGGTAAAAACCGGGTGATATCTTAAACCGGTAGCCTTAGCTGTTTCAGCCATATAAACAAAACGTGGCCCCACCGCAAATGCGGCAGGGCCATTTTTTTACTGTTTGTGTCTCCATGGGGCAAAGGGATAATTAACCGTCCTGGTTGATTTTTTCCACCAGTTCTTCCAGCACCATATCAGCGGCTTCATAGGGAACCTGGCAGGTACCCACCTGATGATGCCCCCCGCCACCATATTCCAGCATCAGGCTACCTACATCAGTTTTGGAGGTGCGGTTCAGCACACTGTGGCCCACGGCTATCGGGCAGTTCAGTTGCTGGCGCCCATCCACCACCCACAGGGAGATGTTTTGCTCTGGGTAAAGGCTGTAGATAAGGAAACGGTTACCGGTGTAAATGGTATCTACCCCACGCAGGTCTGTGATGATGGCATTGCCTTTTACAGTGGTGTGTTTTTCCACCATCTCACGGAACAGCTTATCCTGCTCAAAATACAAGTTTATGCGCTCTTGCACGTCTTCATCCAGCAAAATCTCTTCAATATCTTGGGTACGGCAAGCATCAATCAACTTTTCCATAAGCTGATAATTGCTGATACGGAAATCGCGGAAGCGGCCCAGGCCGGTGCGCGGGTCCATCAGGAAGCCCAGCAAAACCCAGCCGGTAGGGTTCAAAATCTCATCCGCCGTCAGCTTTGCGGCGTCCACCCTGTCCACATACTTAATCATCTCTTTAAAGTGCGGTAGGGTGCGGTTGCCATCATAATAATCATAGATGACGCGGGCGGCACTGTCTTTCAGTTCGCTCTTGCCCTCAAAGGCCACACCGCTGCTTAGGCGGTTACCCTCGCTGGAGTGGTGGTCAAACCACAGCGCACAGCCGGGAGAAAACGGCACATTCGCCAGCACATCATTATCATCCACCTCAATCAGGCCATCTTGCAAATCCTTGGGGTGAATGAACTTCCAGTGGTCAATAATTCCCAGTTCCTTCAGTTCTGCCCCGCAAGCCAAGCCATCGAAATCGGAACGGGTTAGCAAGCGCATTGCCATAGTACTTCCTCCCATAATTACGTCTAATTGTAGCCCCAACATAGTATATCATATGTGGTTTCATTTTGCCACTGGCTACACGGAAAAATATTCTATCGGCACCTCCTATTTTTGCCACAGGTAAGCCGCTTGCGGCGGCAGGGCCGCTGGTGTATAATAAATAGGCAAAGTGCACCCCATTTTATTCGATATTTCGAAGTATAACGAGGAATTTATGGAAGCCTTATTCACCTTTGAACAACTGCGCTACAAGCATGTGCTTCATATTCCCAGCCTGGTTTTGCCACGGGGGGGCGTTACCACTTTGTTTGGGCCCAGCGGCAGCGGCAAAACCAGCCTGCTACGCCTGCTGAACAAGATGGCCTCCCCCACAGAGGGGCGATTGCTGTATAAGGGTCTGCCTGCCGATACGCTGGACAGTGTGGCCCTGCGCCGGGAGGTAAGCCTGCTTAGCCAAACCCCTGTATTGTTTGAAGGGAGCGTGCGGGACAACCTACTGGCCGGGCTGCGCTATCAGGGGCGGGCGGTGCCCGGCGAAGAAATTTTGGCGGAAACCCTGCGGCGCGTTCGGCTGCCTGTCGCCCTGGACGCTTCCGTGGCCAACATTTCCGGCGGGGAAAAGCAGCGGCTGGCCCTGGGGCGGGTGCTGCTGTTAAACGCCCCCGTATACCTGCTGGACGAACCCTCGGCCGCGCTGGACAGTGAAACCGCGGGGGCCATTGTGGCCATGATGGCAAGCCTTGTGCAGAAAGAGGGCGCAACCCTCATTATGGTCACCCATTCGCAAAATCTGGCCGAAACGCATTCCAGCCGCATTGTCCACCTGCGGGCAGGGCGGGTGGAAAAGCAGGAGGCGCTGGCATGAGCGGCGTAAAAAACTTGGCCTTTTGGCAGGTGGGGCTGGCTTTTTTGTTCGTCTGCCTGGTGATTTTGCTGGCGCGCTGGCGGGGGCTACGCCGCGAGTGGCAAATTGCTTTAGCCTCTGTGCGCATGACCCTACAACTGGTGGCGGCGGGCTATATCCTCACCTGGATGTTCCAGTACCCCAGCCCCTGGCTCACCCTGCTGGCCGTGCTGCTGATGGAAAGCTTTGCCGTGTTTACCGCCTTTCGCAAGTTCAAGGGGCGGCTCAGCCGGGCGCTCAAACGGGCCATCGCACTCTCGCTGTCCAGCGGTACCCTGCTGTGTTTGTTCTATTTCCTGTTTGCCGTGGTGGGGGTGGCCCCTTGGTATGACCCACAATATTTCATTCCCTTGGCCGGGATGCTGATTGGCAACTCGATGACCGGGGTGAGCCTGGGGGTGAATGCCCTGCTGGAGGGGATGACCACCCGGCGTGCCTTGGTGGAAGAGGCCCTGATTCTGGGCGCCAGCCCCAAAAAAGCCGCCGCCGGGGTGGTGAATTTCGCTTTTGATTCCGCCATTCTGCCCTCCATCAACTCCATGGTGGGCATGGGCATTGTGTTCCTGCCGGGCATGATGACCGGGCAAATCTTATCTGGCACACCCCCGCTCACCGCTATTTCCTATCAAATTTGCATCATGCTGGGCATTTTCGGCTCGGTGGGGCTCAGCGTCATCCTCTGCTTGCAGCTTGGCTACCGCAGCTTTTTTACCCCGCAGGCCCAGCTACGGGAAACCAGCCTGGACGAAACAGCCGAAACAAGCGCCAGCGCCTAAAAATACACAATAACAAAACAGCAGGAGGTTTACAATGGAATACCGCACACTTGGAAAAACCGGCATGCAGGCCAGCGTCATCGGCCTGGGGGGCGAATATTTAGACGGCAAGCCCTATGAGGTGGCCGAAGAGGTGATAAACGCCGCGCTGGACGGCGGCATCAACATCATGGACGTGTTCATGCCGGGCGACGCCGTGCGCCAGAACATCGGCAAGGCCCTGGGCCCCCGCCGCAAAGAGATGATGATTCAGGGGCACATCGGCTCGGTGGATTTGAAAGAGCAGTATGATATCAGCCGGGATTTGGACACCTGCAAGCGGTATTTTGAAAAGCTGCTCACGCATTTGAACACCGACTATATCGATTTTGGGATGCTGTTTTTCCTGGATACAGACGAGGCTTTGCAGGACATTGAAAAGAACGGCATCATCCGCTATGCTTTAGAACTGAAAGAGCAGGGCGTGGTAAAGGGGCTGGGGGCTTCCAGCCATAGCCCCGCCGTGGCCCGGCAGATGGTAGAAACCGGCCTTTTAGACGTACTTCTGTTCAGCGTAAACCCGGTGTTTGATATGATTCCGGCCGGGCAGGATACCTTAGAGCATTTTTTCAGCAGTGGTTTCTCTACGCAGGCCCCCACCCAGCTAGACCCAAAACGCGCCGGGCTGTACACCGCCTGCCTGCAACACAGCGTTTCCATCACCGTGATGAAAACCCTGGCGGCGGGCAAGTTGCTCAGCGCCGAAAAAAGCCCCTTTGCCCAGCCTATGAGCGTGGGCCAATGCATCCACTATGCCCTCAGCCGCCCCGCTGTGGCCAGTGTATTGATTGGCGCGTGCAACGCCGGCCAAGTACAGGAGGCGCTGGCCTACCTGGACATGAGCGAAGACGAAAAGGACTTTTCCGCCATCGTCTCGCAGTACAAGGGAGATTTTGCCGGGAACTGTGTGTACTGCAACCACTGCCTGCCCTGCCCCGTCTCCATCAATATTGCCCAGCTACACCGCTGCTTGGACGCCGCCCGGCTGGACAGCCAAAACATCCCCGCCAGCTTGCACGCCCAATATGATGCCCTGCCCGCCCAAGGGGGGGATTGTATTTCCTGCGGAAGCTGTGAGGGCAAATGCCCCTTTTCTGTGCCGGTCATCCGCAACATGGCCGAAGCCAAGGCGCTGTTTGGCCGCTAGGCTAGTTTGATTTTCCGCTTTTTCTTCGGCTACAAAAAAACCGCAAAGGCCAAGGGCGAACGCCCCCGCTTTTGCGGTTTTTGTTTTTATCTATGGCAGAAGGGGCCAGCGCTACATGCTCTGCTGCAAAATGTGTAATACGTCTTCTTTGTTCAGCACCTTGTAGCCGCTTTCCATAATGAACACACCCTGGGCAATGCCGCCCAGCATGTCCTGGGTCACACCCAGTTCTTCCAGATGCAGCACCAGGCCCAGTTCCTCCATATAGGCCCTCATCCTGGCCAGGCCATCGGCGGCGATGGCCTCATCGGTTTTGCCCTCGCCGGGCACCTCCCACACCACCTGCGCAAAGCGTACAAACCTTGTAAGGCCATAGGGCAGGATGTGCTGATAGTACGGCAACGACACGGCGGACAGGGTCATGCCGTGGGTGGCGTCTGTATACGCCCCCACCGACTGCCCCAGCATGTGCACCATCCAATCGGTGGGCTTGCCTTTGGCCACCAGGGTATTCAGCGCCCAGGTGCTCACCCACATGATGTTGCTTCTGGCCTCGTAATCTTCGGGGTTTTTCACGGCAATGCGGGTGCTGTGCACCAGCGAACGCATCAACCCTTCCATGATGTAGTCCGAGGCGCTGTCATCGGTGCCGGAGAGGTATTGCTCCAAAATATGGGACAGGATATCGAAGAAACCGGCCACCATTTGATATTTGGGTAGGGTATAGGTGTATTCGGGGTTTAAGATGGCAAACTTGGGGAAGACATTTTCGCCAAACACATGCCCTATTTTCAGTTTGCTGTGTGTATTTGTAATCACGGCGCCGCCGTTCATCTCGGAACCGGTTCCCACCATGGTCAGCACACAGCCCACCGGCACGATGGGGCAGCTCACATCCTCCATGCGCAGGAAATATTTCTCCCAGGGATCCTCCTCGCAGTGCACCGAAACCGACACGGCCTTGGCATAGTCGCACACCGAGCCGCCGCCCACCGCCAAAATGAAATCCGCCTTACCCTGACGCGCCCGCATACAGCCCTCGTTTAGCTTATCACTGGTAGGGTTAGGCATCACACCGGCATCCTCGGTAATGGTTTTTCCGCATTCCTTCAAAATGGCAACCACGGCGTCATAAATACCGTTTTTCCGAATCGACCCACCGCCATACACCAACAGCACATTGTTGCCATAGCGGGGCAACTCCTCGCGCAGTTTTTCCAGCGCATGTGGCCCAAAGTGCAACGTGGTGGGGTTTGAATACTTGAAATCTCCTATCATTGGTTTCCTCCTTGTGGCGCTTACATAAAGGCGCCTATTGCCATGTGTCCTTTTCAAAGAATCCTGTGGTTCGTGTACTGCCTAAAAAGGGGCCGGTATTACAAAATTCCCGCCTGGGTGGCCAATTGCTCCAGCCTGGCGCGCAGGGAGGCTACCTCCCCAAAACTGCCCAGAAGATGCTGGGCCTCCTTTTGCATCTGCTGGGCGTCCAGCCGGGAGAGGATGTATTTTGTGCGCCCCACAAGCCCCGGTGGCACGCTGAGAGCCTGCACACCGATGCCCAGCCAAAGGGGAATAAGCAGTGGCTCGCTGGCAGCCGCCCCGCAGATGGAAACCTCCACCCCAAAACGCCCTGCCGCCTCGCACACCATGTTGGCCGCGCGCAACACCGAGATATTGAAGGGGTTGTAGCAGCCCTGCTGCCCGCTCATTCTATCGGCCGCGGTGATGTACTGGGTGAGATCGTTGGTGCCCAGGCTGAAAAATTGCACCTCAGGGGCCAGTCGGTCGCTGAGCAGAACAGCCGCCGGGGTTTCCACCATAATGCCCACCGGTATGTCGTCTGCAAAAGGCTGGCCTTGTTTTTTAAGCTGGCTTTTCGCCTTTTGTAGCAATGCCTTGGCGGCATGCAGCTCCTCCACCGTTACAATCATGGGGAACATCAGCCGCACCGGCCCTTCTGCCGAAGCGCGCAGAATGGCCCGTAGCTGGGAAAGAAACATCTTCTCATGCAGCAAACACACGCGTATGCCACGCAGGCCTAAGGCGGGGTTTTCCTCCTTGGGCAGGCCCAAAAAAGGGATGGATTTGTCGGCCCCGGCATCCAGGGTGCGGAAGGTGACGGGCTTGCCCTGCGCCGCGCGTACCGCGCTCAGGTAGGCTTCGGCCTGCTCCTCCTCGGTGGGTTCCTTCTCACGGTTTAAGAACAAAAACTCGGTACGGTACAGCCCCACGCCGTCACCACAGGAAAGCGCCACACCCTCCTGCCCGCCGTTCATACAAACGTGCAGCCCCCGTCCATCCAGGGTTTTAGCAGGCTGGGCGGCAGCCTCTTTGTACAGGGCATCCCGCTCGCGGAAGAACAAAAGCTTTTCGCTAAACTGCTGCATCTGCCGCGCATTTGGCTCCAGCACCAGAAGACCCTCTTCGCCGTCCAGCAGAGCCATTTTTCCCTCCACCCCACACTGGCTCAGCCCCGGAATGCCCACTACGGCCGGAATGCCCAACTCTTTGGCCAAAATAGCCGTATGGGAACTGGGGCCACCCCGCTGGGTGGCCAGCCCCCGCAGGCGCTTTTTACCCAAAGACAGTGTCTCGGCAGGGCTTAAGTCCTCTGCCAGCACAATATAATCTTCGTGAGGGCTGGGCAACTGGATGACCCCGCTGCTTTTTCCTTCCAGCAGGCGCATCAAATCCAGGCAAACCTGGTTCACATCGTCCCCCCGCTGGCGCAGATATTCATCCGGCAGGGCGGCAAACATCTGTAGGGTTTGGCGCCGGGTTTGCTCCAGCGCCCAGGCGGCACTGGCATTTTCCTGTACCATCAAGGCCTCGGCCTCTTCAAAAAAAGCATCGTCGGCGGCCATTTCCCGCTGGGCGTCTAAGATGGCGCGGCTTTCGGGGCCGGCGTCTGTTTGGGCCAGCAATTCCTCCAGGCGCAAACAATAGCCCTTGCGGATAAGCCGCAGCCGGGCGGCCTCCTCCTGCGGTGTGGCCGCCGTTTCCTTGGCCGGTTGTAGCTGCTCTTGTTTCAGCAGAAAAGCCCGCCCCGCGCCATAGCCGGGTGAAGCCGGTGTTCCCTTCCATTCGGTCATCTCGCGCACCCCCAGCAGTCTTTTTGTGCCAAATTAGCTGTTCCGGCTGGCTTTCAGCATCCGCAGTATCTCCTTGGGTTTGGGCGGCGTGCCATACAGCAGCACCCCCAGGCGGTAAATTTTGGCCGAGAGGATGCCGCAGCCAATGGTGGAAACCAGCAACAGCCCCACCGAAACAGCCACCTCCCAGCCCGCCACCTCGCCCAGCGCAATGCGGGTGAACATGGCCATGGGCGAGGTGAGCGGGAAATACGAGCAGATAATCATCGCAAGATTGTCCACATTGCCGCTGCCCATGGAGAACATCACCACCATGAACGCAATGACGAACAGATAGGTGATGGGCATGATGGCGGTGGGCAAATCCTCCATGCGGCTAACAAGCGAGGCCAGCGCCGCGTAGAGGAAGGCATAGATGAAGAAGCCCAGCACAAAGAACACAAGGGTGTAGCCCAGCATGGGCAGTGGGATGTTGAAAATGGATTGTACCAGGAAATTATCTTGGTAGTAGCTGCTGTTTAGGTTGTAGAACAGGAAGGCCGCGCCCAGAATGACCACCATTTGGGAGATGCCCGCACAGCCTGCCCCCAGCACCTTGCCAAAAATCAGGCTGTTGGGCCTGGCCGAGGTGATGAGCAGTTCCATGGCACGGGTGCTTTTTTCGGTAGCCACCGCCGAGGCCACAAACTGGCCGTACATCAAAATGGCAAAATACAGCAAAAAGATGAGGATATAGGTGTACAGGAAGTTCTGCGCCTGGTCTTTGCCGGCGGCCACCGTTATCGTTTCGGCGGTGGGTTCGGCACTCAGCAGGTTTTCAATCTCCCCCTGTGGCACCCCCAGCGCGGCCAGTGTCTCGGTGCGGTAGCGTGTTTGCATGCTCTCGGCAAACGTGTTTCCAAACATATCATACAAAGAGGTGTTGTGCACCACCCGGGTGTAGGAAAGCGGGCCATTGAGCATGACGGCAAACTCATAGTCTTGGTTTTCCACCTGGGCTTGCAATTCCTCTAAGCTGGCCTGCACCGGCTGGAACTGGAACCCCTGCCCCGCCAAGGCTTTGTTATAGTAGGCGGCGGCTTCGTTTGCGTCCCCCTCCTGCACGGCCAGGGCAACCTGGGTTAGTTCTTCGGGGGCATCGCTACCGCTGCCAAACAGGCCGGAAAAACGCGGCCAGCTAAGCACAATGCCCACCAGCAGCACCAACACCACGGTCAACACCAAAAAGCTTTTCCGCTTCACATAACCAAACAGTTCAAACTGAAACACGGTTCCTAGCTGTTTCATACGGCCTCTCCCCCCTTCACCTGGGGTTCATCGCCCGCAGTTTGAACAAAGATATCGTTTAGGCTTGGTTCCAGCACCGCCACCGCGTCCAAATCCAGCCCGGCGCCCGTCAGTTGTTCCATCACGGCGGCTTTCATCCCCTCTTCTTTCATCTGCAAAAGAAGCTGGTCTTTCACAATTTCCGCCTTGGTCACATAGGCCCCCAAAGCTTGCTGCGCATAGGCCAGCAAAGCTTCCGGCTGCGCGCCACGCACGGCTAGGGTCTTGCGGCTGTAGCTGCGCTTAATCTCCCGGATAGAGCCGTTCAGCGCAATTTTCCCCTCGTGCAGAATGGCAATGGAATCACAAAACTCCTCCACATAGCTCATCTGGTGGCTGGAAAACAGCACAATTTTCCCCTTGGCAATCAGCTCTTTCACCACGTCTTTCAGCAACGCGGCGTTTACGGGGTCCAGCCCCGAAAAGGGCTCGTCCAAAATCACCAGCGAGGGGTCGGCCATCAGCGCTGCCACCAACTGGATTTTCTGCTGGTTGCCCTTGCTTAGGGTTTCCAGTTTGCGCTGCACATACTCCTCCATGCCCAGCCGCTTTACCCAGTAATCGATGGATTGCCCCGCCTGCTGTTTGCTTACCCCGCGCAGTTGCGCCAGATACACCAGTTGCTCGCGCACTTTTATTTTGGGGTACAGGCCATGCTCTTCCGGTAGGTAGCCTATTTGTAACTGGCTGCGGCGGAAGGGTGCGCCATCCAGCAGCACCTGGCCGCTATCGGGCGGGAAAACGTCCATAATAATGCGGATGGTGGTGGTTTTACCCGCCCCATTCCGCCCCAGCAGCCCCAGCGCCATACCGCTGCTGGCAGAAAAACTGATGCCCTTGAGCACCTGTTTTTCCCCAAACGCCTTGTGAATATCCGCAATTGAAAACTCCATACACTCTCCTTCGTTCTATGTATTAGAATAGGTTTTATACACTGTTCTATATAGCCCCGGCGGTTACGCCCCGCCGGGAGACAGTCTCACTGTGTGTGCCCGGTTTTTTCGCTTTGTTCCAGCAGGGCTACCAAGGCCTCCACCGCCTCTTGCTCATCATCTCCTTCGGCGCTTATCTCCACCGCCGTACCCTGGGCAAACCCCTGGCTAAGCACCTTGATGATGGACTTTGCGCTCACCGCCGCGCCCCCTGGGCGCGCCACCGACACGGTGGACGAAAAACGCGCCGCTAAGCGGCAAAATTCAGCCGCCGGGCGGGCATGTAGGCCCAGTGCATCCGCCACCACCGCTATTTTTGTATACATCTGCATGCCCTCCCTCTTCTGCATGCCACCTACTGCGGCCAGCATGACGAATATACCCGATATATCAGCATTACTATACCACAGCAGCCGAAACGCTGCAACTGTGTCTTGCCGCCCAGCAGGGCAGGCACAACCAGGCCGGATTGTGCCGTTTATCGGCTTTCTTTTTGCCGGAAAACATGCTATACTTTTTTTGCCCCAACGTTATGTATAGCACCGTATCTTTTGTACGCATATCATGTAAAGGGAGTGTACCGAATGATTAGCAAGAAAAAAATTCACTATATCACCGAACTGCAAGAGATTCAGCGCCTGGCTGTGGAATGCCTTCAGGATGTGGAGCTGCGCAGCATAGAGGGCGATATGGTGGTGGACGCAAAGAGTTATATTGGCATGTATGCCCTGGATTTTACAAAACCCATCCTGATTGTATCAGAGGATACCGATTATCATAAAAAAATACATGATATTGGCGAAAACGTAGAATAAGCCCCGGCGCGGGCAGCCCCCCTTCGGTTCTGGCGGGCGGGGGGCAGTTTTGTGAGCAAATTTTTCTTGTGGGAGATGTGGGTTTGAATAAAAAGCTACGTGGCACCTTTACCCGGCGCACCCTATCCAACCTGGCGGTGGTGTTTTTGGGCGTGCTTCTTTTTATGGCATTGTTCAATTTTGGCGAGGTCACCCGTATTGTTGGCTGGGCGCTGGGTTTATTCACCCCCTTCGCCATTGGCCTAGCCATTGCCTACCTGCTCAATTTGCCCATGCGCTTTTTGGAAAAAAAGGTGTATTGCCGTGTCAAAAGCCGCAAGCTGATACGCCTATTTTCCATTTTAACGGTATATCTGCTGGTGCTGGTGCTGATTGTGGTGCTCATCCTGATGATTCTGCCCCAACTGGTGGATAGCATTGTTTCCCTAATCGGCAATATTCCCCAGTACCTGGGCAATATCAGCGAACTGGCCACCTGGCTAACCAGCTATTTCAACCTGGAACCCGGCACGCTGGATTTTTTCGTGGTAAGCTACAAGGATTTTGTGAACGAGGCCATCCGTGTGGTGCGCGCCGCCCTGCCAGATTTGCTGAACTGGAGTATCAAAATTGGCTCGGGGCTTGTCAGCGGGCTCACCGCCGTCATCGCCTCCATCTACCTGCTGGTTAGCAAGGAAAAGCTACTGGGGCAGTGCAAAAAAGTGATGTTTGCCCTGCTACCCCAAAAACGGGCCAGCGGCCTTTTGCAGGTGGGCACCCTGTCCAACCGTGTTTTCTCCGGCTTCATTGGGGGCAAAATCATCGATAGCGCTATCATTGGGCTAATTTGCTATGTGTTCATGTGGGTAACCAACACCTTCTTTTATCCCATGCCCCTTTCTCTGCTCATCAGTATCATTATCGGCATCACCAACATTATCCCGTTTTTTGGCCCCTTCATCGGGGCCATCCCCTCGGTGCTGTTGCTGCTCCTTGTCAACCCTGGCAGCGCCATCATCTTCACCGTTTTTGTGATTGTGTTGCAGCAGTTCGACGGCAATATCCTGGGCCCCAAAATTTTGGGGGATTCCACCGGCCTGCCCGCGCTGTGGGTGCTGGTGGCCATCATCATTGGCGGCGGCCTGTTTGGGTTCATCGGCATGGTGCTGGGCGTGCCCTCCGTGGCTGTCATCTACACCCTCAGCAGTGATTTTGTAGCAAAGCGCCTACAGAAAAAAGGCATAGACGAAAATGGCGAAACGCTGGCTACCGAGGAAGCCCCGCCGGAGGAAAACAGAGAAGAGTTGCCCTAACAGCAGCTTTTTATAGACCTGCGGGTTCCCTAACTTTTTTACAAGACCACCACCAAACGCAAATAAGGGGATTGATTATGAAAGCCAAAGAAAAGCACCAAGGCGGCGCACGGCGTTTTCAGCTCAGTTTTGTTTTATTTTCCCTCGCCTACATTTTGCTGGGGCTGATCCGTATTTTGGACACTGACCCCACCAGCATGCTGCTGTGTTATATCCTGGGGGGCTTTGCGCTGGCGGGCGGTGTGGTACGCATGGCCTTTTTCTTCCTAAAACCCAATGCGGCGCGCCTCTTCCGCAACGACCTTGCCATAGGCGTGTTGCTGCTGTTTGCCGGGCTGTATTGTATCTTGAAACCCGAAAGCATTCTGGCCTTGCTTCCGGTGGTGTTGGGATTTGGCGTTTTATTCGACAGTGTGCTAAAAATGGAGTATAGCTTCCACATGAAGCGCGCCCAGTTTGGCGCCTGGGCACCGCTGGTGGTGCTGGCGCTGGTTTCCTGCCTGGGCGGCGTGTTGCTGGTGCTAAACAGTTTTAGCGGCAAGGCCCTGCAATATTTCATGGGTGGCACGCTGATTTATGACGGCCTGCTGAACCTGCTTACCTTGGTGCTGCTTACGGTGATGCTGCGCCGCAAAGGCCCCGGCCAAAAGGCGGCCGGGCTGAAAACGGGCCGCGACTCCCTACTGGATGCCCAGCCATTTGATGAGCCGATGTTTGACTCTTCGTCCCCCGCCGCAGAGGGCGAGGCCGGCATATCCATGGATGCGCCCGAATAAAAAAACCGCCCCACAACTTCTGCCTTTACACGCCTGCCGGGCAACCGCAGGCGTTTTTTCTTTGCCATTTTACATCCCGGCGAATTCCCTGGTTAAAAAAAAGGTAGATGTTTCATGAATTTACTGGCATCAAGCGAAAGGCATGTGCTATAATATGTATGAATTACACGAAAATTGAAGCACAGCATGGGCTGTGGCCTCCACTTACAAATGGCCAAGAAACACTTAGCCAAATACATGCCCCAAAAGCCAGGCCCGCATTCACTTTTGAAAGGACGCTCACCAATGTCTACTCCATCTTCTGCCCAGCAAACGGAAGTTTTAGATGCCCTCACCCAGTTGCCACCGCAGCCTTCATTTATGTCGCTCATCTCCCAGATGGCCAAAGGAAAACACCCCTGTGAAATCATGATTCTGGGCATAGACAATTTCAAAGCGCTGAACAACCAGTATAGCTACACGTTTGGGGATCAAGTCTTGCAGCATTTAGCCAGCGAGCTGAAAGAAAACTTTCCCAAGGGGACGCAATTGTTCCGCCTGTATGGAGATTGCTTTGGCGTGGTGTGCCCCGGCCAACATGCCAGCCAATGTGAAGATTTATACCGGCTTATTTCCCAAGCCCCCCGCCGGGTGGAGGGTCTCTCCGTCTCCTTCACCATTTCGGCGGGCATCTGCCAATGCCCCAGCCACGGAACCGATGGCGACACCCTGTTCACCTGCGCTAGCTTGGCCCTGGCCCAGGCAAAGCAGGGAACCAAAAGAAAATGCCTCTACTACTGGCCAGATTTATCTCAAAAAGCCAACCGGGAAATTTTGCTGCTTGAGCGGCTGCGCCACAGCATTGAGCATAATTTTGCCGGGTTTGAGGTGTATTACCAGCCCATTATGAAAAACAACACCAAAACCCTGCATGGCTGCGAGGCCCTGCTGCGCTGGCAGGATGAAGCCTTCCCCGAGGGGATAAGCCCCTATATGTTTGTGCCTGCCTTAGAGCACAGCGGGATGATATGGGATGTGGGCCAATGGGTGATACACACGGCGTTGGCCCAGTGCGAAAAATGGCAGCGCCTGGCCCCCGGCCTTTGCATGAATATCAATGCTGCCGCCAGCCAGTTTGAGGATAGCCGCTTCCCCGAAATGGTGGTGCAGGCCCTTGCCCAATACCATATCCCCGCGCAAACCATTACCTTAGAACTAACCGAAAGCGGACGGGGAGAGTTTCATTCCATCCGCAGCGCCTTCGAGTATCTGCGCAAGCACGGCCTGCAAACCGCCTTGGATGATTTTGGCACAGGCTATGCCTCGGTGGATATCTTCCGCAAAATCAGCGCCGATGAACTGAAAATAGACCGCTCTTTTTTAGAACGCATCACCAATGATGTGACCGACCAGATTTTGCTAAATAGCATCATTGACATGTGCAACAAAATGAACATCATGGTGTGTGTGGAAGGCGTGGAAAACGCCGAGATTGAACATATTATCTCCCAAATGGGGCCACAGGTGCTACAGGGCTACCACTACAGCCGCCCGCTGAACGCTGAAAACTTTGAAAAGCAGTTTTTACAAACCACCGTCTTGGCCCATGACGCCCAGGAGAAGCTGTCCCCTGTGGTGTATGCAGAACACCGCCCCGCCCAACCCATGACCTATTCCGCCATTGTGAACAACGCCCACGCGGGTATTTTCCAGGTGGGCATGGACAATGAGTTCACCTTCCTCACCTGCAATGAGGGGTACCGCCGGATGCTGGGCTATACCTTCCAGGAAATGGAGGAAAAATTTGGGAATAAGGCGCTGGGCTTTGTACACCCAGACGACATGGCCTGGGTGAACGAGGAAATACGCCGCCAGCTTGGTATGGGCGACACCGTGAGCATTGAGTTCCGCGTGGTGCGTAGCGACGGGCGGCCCATTTGGATACTGGGCACCGGCAACGTGGTGCGCAACAGCGGGGGTAACCCCAGCTTGATTGTAAATATTGTAGAAAACGATGAACGCAAGCGAAAAAACCTGGAAACCGAACGCCTGCTGGCACAGTATGAGAACATCTTGGCCCAGCTTCCCACCGGCGTAAAATACATCCGTTATGACCCCGATTTCACCATCGAATATATCTCCCCCGGCTTTTTGTCCATCCTGGGCTTTAGCTTGCAGGAAGTGATGGAGGATTATGACGGCAAATACATCAACCTCATCTATGAGGAAGACCGCCAGCAGGTGTTTAGCGACGCGCTGAACCAGGTGCAAAAAAGCGATGTGGTGTTGCTGCGGTACCGTTCTTTGTGCAAGGATGGGCGTTTGATTTGGCTGGAAACGGTCTCCCGGCTTTGCCCCATGGACGAAGATGGCATCCAGCGTTGCTGTTCCAGCGTGGTGGATGTTACCGAGACCATCACCCCCGAAGAACAGCGCCCGGCGCTGAACATCATGAACCGGCTGCAAAGCGCCTCGCAGGTGTGGGGGGAAATGGTGTTTGAATACAATTTTATCACCGGCCAGGTGGCGGTTTCGGAAAGTTTTGCACAACTTTTCGGCTATGATTTGCCTGAAAACACCCACATCAACCCACAACTCGTTTTCCAACAGAACCACGAGGAGTTTTTAGCACAGTTGGAGCCCGCCAAAAGCGGCGTAAACCCGGCCCCCTTTGAAATACAGGCCTTCCGGGCGGATGGCAGCCCCCTGTGGTGCAGGGTGATGGTGCACCCCTCGGGCGTGATTGGCGAGGAAGTGGTTTCGGCCATTGGGAAGATGATTGATATTGACAAAGAGCGCGCCGAACGGGAGCGCTTGCATCTGGCCACCCAGCTAGACCCGCTTACCCAACTCTATAACAAAAGCGCTATCGAAACAAATATTGTTTCTTTGCTGAACCTCTCCCCCGATGTGCCCTATGCCTGCTGGATTTTGGATTTGGACAACTTCAAAAATGTGAACGACAGTTTGGGCCATTTTTCGGGAGACCAGCTTCTGCAAGATATTGCCCGCCGCCTGCGCCAGGCTTTCCGCAAAACCGATATCCTAGGCCGGGCCGGCGGGGACGAATTTTTGGTGTTTGCCGAGTATAACGGCGACAGAAACTGGCTGCAAGGCCGTGGGCGGCAGGTGATGGAGTTGCTGCGTACCCCCTTGGATTTGCAGGGAACGGAGATTGTTCCTTCGGTGAGCATTGGCATCTCCTGCTACCCGAAAGACGGCCAGGATTTTGCGGAACTGTACCAAAAAGCCGATAAGGCCCTCTATCGCATTAAAACCACCACCAAAAACAATTTCTGCCTTTTTTAAGGCAGATGCGCCCCTGTTTTTTTCCCGTTCACTTTTCCCCAACACTAAAATGCACCCGTCTCCTGGTTGTTTGAAAACCGGAGGACGGGTGTTTTTTTAAGTGGAATGCGCAGGTTATGGCAGCAGCGGCAGAATATCGGCCAGGTTTTGCAGTGTATGGGTAGCAGGGGCCCCCGCGCCAGGCTTTGGGTGCACCCACACCGGGGTAAATCCCGCCCCGCTCGCACCCTCTATATCATCCTCTGGGCTGTCTCCCACCATCCAGCAGGCAGCGGGGTTTCCGGCCATCTGCCGCGCAAAATCAAAAATTTCCCGGCGGGGTTTATCGTAGCCCACCAGGGCCGATACCACCACGCCATCCAGCAGCGGCAATAGCCCCAGCGCCCCGGCCAACTCTTCCAGTTCCGGGTAGTTGTTTGAAAGTAAAAAGTGGCGGTAGCCCCGCTGTTTCAGCGTTTCCAATGTGGAAACGGCGTCCGGGTATAGCCCGTAGCGCGCGGGATCCAGCACTTTTTCTCGCATGCGGGGGGCAATGCGCCGGGCTTCTGCCTCATTAAACCCACAGTTTTGCAGCATGGGCACAAATTCTTTCTCGCAGTGGGCCCACCAGGCACCCGGCGGGGTAAGGTGGCGGGTGTCCCGGCTGGGCACACTCCACCACGGCAGGCATTTCCCGGCAAAGTGCTGCACCAGCACCTCTGCAACAAGGGGTTTTTGGGGCACCACCTCGGCGGCAGATTCGATGGCGGCGTCAAACCAGGTGACGTCCGGCAGGGTGAGGGTGCCGTGAAAATCCCAGAACAGTACAGGTTTTTCCTCTAGCATCGCTTGAAGCTCCTCTCTTGTGTACAGGCTGCCCAGCACCTGTCGTAGCGCGCGCTTGGATAGCCGCTGTGGTAGCCCCGCGCGCTGCAACAGCAAGCGGCGGCGCTGGGCGCTTTCCGGCCCGCCGGAAATACCCAGTTCATATAAATCCGTATAGTTCAGGCTCTCCTCCGCTGGCCGCTGGGGTAACTCCCCTACCCCGGCACGCCGCAAGGCTTCCAGCAACAATTCGGGGCTCATACCTTCCACGCCCAGGGTGCCCTCCTTGGAGGGCTGGCTCTTCCGCCCCTCTTTGCCGGGCAGCGCGGGGATGTAGGCATGCTTTATCTCGCAGCCAGCCGCAATCTTCTCCACATAGTGGCGAATGCGAAAGCCGGCGGCGTCGGAATCGGTAAGCAATACCAGCCCACGCTGCTTTCCCAGTTTCCGCAGCAGGGCCTTTTTTTCTTCGCTGGAAAAGATGGAAAACCCGTCGGTGGTCAAAATCAGCCCGTCCACCACCCCGGCCAGGGCCGCCGCATCATAGCGGCCCTCCACCACCAGCACTTCGTGCAAACGCAGCCGCTGCTTCATCGCCCTTCCCTCAAGCGGATCAAATCCTCCAAGGTGGCTTGCAGCAGGATGCCTTTGTCCGAGAGGGGATTGCTTTTCAGGGCCCTGTCCAGCCCTTCCAGCGCCAGCACCCCTTCCTCCAAAGCCGCCGTAGAATATCGCGCCGCATTTTCCTTTGCCTTCACCAGGCGGTATTCGTTGCCGGTGCAGTGCATGTCACGAAAAACCTCGGCCGGGCTATGGCGGCCTTCGGCGCCCACACGCACCCGTAGCATATCCACAAAGCTGCCCCCCAGCGCCGCCGTGATGGCAATGGGCTCGTGCTTTAAAGAGAGAAGTTCGGCCAGTTTTTCCTGCGCGGGGCCCCGCCGCCCGGTGGTGATTAGCCGCACCAGTTCAAACACGTCGGCCTCTATATTCAGCGCGCCATATTTTTGCACGGCGGTTGTCTCAATGGTTCCATAGGCTGCCATGGCGGCCAGTTTCAAGGTTTCGTTTTCCAGTAGCGGGCGGTTTGCGCCCGCGCGGTCCAGCAGTTCTTCGGCCGCTCCTGGGGCAAACTGCGCACCGCAGCCGGCAGCCACCTCCCGCAAAAAGGCCAGGTTTTCGGCTTTGGTGGGGGGAGAAAGCTCGGCGGCAAAGCCGTTTTTGGCCGCTGCTTCCAGCAGGCTTTTGGCCTTTTTTCCGGTGGCCGTCCGTTTATCCTTATGCAGGGCGGTCACCAGCAGCACCGCATTCTCCAAATCGCCAAACAGCTCTATCAATTCCTTGGCGTCCTTATCGCTCAACGCACCCGCGCCCAGTTCCCGCAAAATGACATGGCGGCTGTCCCCAAACAGGGAAATGGCCCCTGTGGCGGCAATCAGCTCCCCCATATCCGGCAGGGGGCCGTCCAGCCGGGTGGGCGTTTCCTGGCCCTCTTTTTCCCAGCGGGCAACCACGGCTTTTTCAGCCTCCCGCAGCAGGTTGGCATCGGTGGAGGAAAAGTAAATCACCGCGCCCTCTTGCAGGCTGGCCCATTGCTTATCCAGTTCTTTAAAAGAGGATATCATCGCCTGTCTCCCTGAAAATCACACTGTGTCCGGGGCGCAGCACCAGATATGCGCTCCCGCCGTTTTCTAAAAGTTCGGCTTGTTCATCGGCCCAGGTGGGCGGCTGGCCGCTTACCACAAGGCGGCTATAGGCCCCCTGTACCGGGGCATCGGCCGGGGCCAGCAGGTCCAGCGCGGGGTAGCCTTCCAAATGGAGTGTACCCGTGGCAAAACCCAGCTTGAAGCCCGCCACGTCGGCGCAGGCCAGCAGGCCATCCTCCTGCCGCAGCAGGTCTATGTTCACATTTTCTAGCGGGGTAAAACGCTCTTGATAGAACAGTTCCTCCCCCGCGCGGTACAGTTTCTGGGGAGCAAAAACCGCCTCGGCCTCACTGGTTTGGGCCGTTTTCCGCATATCCACCCACAGTACACATTCCTGGATATTCTGGTTTTGGAACACCTGCTGCACCTCCCACAGGGAGGGACGGCCCCGGTACAACACCGCCGCCTGCCCGCCCTGGCTGATGACCAAAGAGGCATTGCCGCCACTGCCCGCAAAGCTAAGGCGCACCGTGCCCGCTTCCAGCGCCAGGTGCAGGGCAAAGGCCAGCGGCAACACCAGCCCGGCCGCCACCAGGTAGCTTTTCCGGTAAGGGGTATAAAACGCCAGCGCCACCAGCAAATACGCCAGCAAAATGGCGGCAAAAGCCAGCCCCCCGCCCACCGGGAAATACGACCAGGGGATTTCTGCGCAAAATTCCGTAATTTTTTCCAAAAGCACCAGCAGTGCCCCCGCCACAAAGGCCGCGGGGCGTATGAGGAAAGCGCTGAGGAAAAACCCGCCCGGCAGGGCCAGAATAAACCCACACAGCACGATGGGCGCCAACAGCGGCACCGCCACAAGGTTCATGGGCACAGCCAGCAGGGAAAACCCAAAACCATTCAGCGCCAGCACCGGCAGGGTGGCGAGACTTACGCACACCGGCGGGGCCAACAAGGAAACGCAGCGGCTGGCGAAACGGCGCGCGCGGCTGGTGCTTTCTGCCTTGTTTTGCCGGTTCCAGCGGGCGGCCAGGCCACTGCCCAGCACCGCCCCCAATGTGGCGGCAAAGGAAAGTTGCAGGCCCGCATCGGCGGCAGCATAGGGATTTTGCACAAGCAGCAGCAGGGCCGCCAGGCCCAGAGAAGTGAAAACATCTGCCCGCCGCCCAAATAGCTGGGCGGCCAGCACCAGCAGCATCACCACCCCCGCGCGCAGGATGGAAGGTGTGAGCCCGGTAAAGGCCATGAACAATAGCACCCCCGCCATGCCCAGCGCCGTGGCCGCCCGCCTGTTTTGAAACAGCCGGGTGAATAGCCAATAAAGCCCGCCGCACAGTACTGTTAAATGCAGGCCGGACACCACCAGCATATGCGAGAGCCCGGCCATGCGGTAGGCCTCTAGGGTGCTTTGGAAAAGGGCGCTTTTGTCCCCCACCGCCATGGCGGCGGCCACCGAGGAAAGCCGCAACGGCAGTTTTTCTAAAATGTTCTGTGCCGCCGTGTGGTTAAGTTGCCGCATGCCGCCCAAAAAGGTCTCCTGCCGCCCGGTGAAACGCGGGGCCGTAGCGGGCGCCGCCCCGGTAAATATCCCTTTGGCCCCGCTGGCGGCGGCGCTATCCAGGTGGGCGATGCTATAAAAACGCAAATCCAGCGCCAACACGTCCCCTATTTGGCAGGGCGGCAGATTGCGC